>CAUJDY010000020.1 GCA_963169805.1 Bdellovibrionota bacterium
GGCACTAATCCCCAAAAAAACTCTAAATACTTTTTTAGACCTTTATTATCGTCCCATTTTGTAGATTCTAGCTTTCTACTAAAAAGCACCTTTTTGACGTGTGTTTCATAGTAAAAAATAGGAAATAATGCTGCAAAAAAATTTGTTAAGTTTTTTTCAGTTTGTTTAAAGAAACTGTTGTATGGTTTTCTATCTAGCTTGTAGCCATAGGAAGATATTAAATATGAGCTAACATTATAAATTCGAGACTCTTTGCTATTGAAATCTCTAGGACTTAAACTCAAAATGACATTCTTAGGAAGCTTTTCTCTGATGGTGGATCTCAGAAATTCATAATAAAATGGAAAATATCCGCCCCCAGTAGAAATAGCCTGAACCTGAACGTTGGGTTGAGTGTTTTGTAAAAACTCTTGTATGATGGAAGGATCTAATCCATCTTTTGCTCTTGAATTACCTAATATCAAATAATCAACTTGCTCATGATTTCTGTAATGCCAAACCCCAGCGGATACGAGAGGATTCACATAGAAATCACTAGGCCTAATAACACTGTCTTCCGGCTTCAGCAAAATATTGGCACCTAAAAACATTACAAATAAAACTACTAAAACAAAAATCCTCATTAAATATCCTTAAAATTGAAAATATATAAATGATTGATCTGATGGTGGTTGATTCATAAAGAATAGGATGCCAATTATCACCAGCAACACAACCCTCACATAAAAATTCAAAGACATAACTTTAAAACGTTGCTTTAAAAAAACTCCTTCAAAAACTTGAATCCCTATTAGAAATAGCAACATACAAACTAATTTAGGCTCAGGAGATAAACTCTTTGGATCTATTTTAGATTTAAATACAGAGAAAAAATCCTCAATTGTTTCTACTCTAAAAATAAACCAAGAAAATAGCACTGTTAAAAATGTCATTATTCGACTTACAACTAATGGAATTGTGAGGATCTTTAACTCAGACCAATAACGATGAATTGATAGTGCAACCCCATGATAGATACCCCAAAGAATAAAATTATAACTTGCTCCATGCCAAAGCCCCCCTAAAACCATAGTTAAAAATAAATTTCTATAGGTCTTTAAAGTACCTAATCTATTCCCACCCAAAGGAATATAGAGGTAATCTCTCAGCCATGTAGAAAGCGTAATATGCCAGCGCCTCCAAAAGTCACTAATGTTATGGGCTATATAAGGGTAATTAAAATTTTTCGAAAGCTCGATTCCCATGATACGACCAAGGCCCCTAGCTATATCTGTATAACCAGAAAAATCTGCATAAATCTGAAAACAAAAAAACATTGTTCCCCATATAATCGTTCTTGTATTGTAGTTAGAAATATCTGAGAAAATTGTATCTACATACAAAGCAAAATTATCTGCAAAAACCACTTTCTTAAAATATCCTCTCAACAAGAGTTCAAATCCATCTTTTATATTTACAAAGCAAAAAGCTTTATTATTTTGAAGCTTGTCCAACTGAGGGATGAGAGCATCTGCTCTTTCAATAGGACCCGCAATGAGTTGCGGAAAAAAAGAAACATATGCGAAAAAATATGAAAATCGTTTTTCCGGAGCCATATCTCCTCTATAGACATCGATCGCATAACTCATTGTTTGGAAGGTGTAGAAACTGATTCCAACAGGTAACACTATGTTCATGTAAGGAACTTCATAGTTCCAGGCCATAATCCCAAAAAAATCATTTATTGCTGTTAGTGCTAAATTACTATACTTAAAGAAACTCAATAGTCCTAGATTTGAGATAATACTAATGAGCACTAATTTTTTGCGTTTTTGCTTATCAACGTCTTCCATTTTGATAGCAACAAAATAATCTATGTAGGTCGTAGCAAAAAGTAGAATGAGAAACCACGGATTCCAAGCTCCATAGAAGATACAACTAAAAATATTTATGAGTGTTATTCTATTAACTCCACTCCACCTTAAAAGAATAAAAAAGATACCTACAAAAACAAAAAATAGTGGCGATGTGAATAGCATGAACCCGATCGTATACACGAATATTTTCTTTTACAATTACTTTTCAAAACACAGGAATAAAAGAATATTTAGTTGGATGCCTGTCTCAGCGCCATTTGAATATCTTTTACTTGCACATCTTGCATACAGGGTATTTTTTCTTGATACTCAAATCCCAAATTTAAATACTGACCCTTGGGATTTCGAGTTGCAACAGATACGGAATTTGAACCAATTGGGCCCCAGCGCTTAATCGAGGTTGGTCCATGAATGCCAATAGTTTTTACACCCATACAGGATGCAATATGCATGATACCCGTATTCACTGATATTACATACTTTGCTCCACTTAGTAGCTGCAATGTCTTTGCCAGATCAATTCCTGCTACATTTTCAACGGCCATACAATTCAAGGCCAATCGTAGCTTCTCATTCTTCTCAAAATCTGCTGCCGCACCTGTTAAGTAAATCTTTAGACCCATCTCAAATAGGTCTCTACACACCTCAGACCACTGATTGATTGATAGTTCTTTTAAATAACTTTTTTCTCCCCCGGCACTCAAATGACAAACAACGTAAGGAGATCCCGGGCTTGCTAATTGATAGCTCACATTTTCAGGCGAAACTGAAGGATTGTGATGGGGCGCTAGGTTTAGTGCTCTTAAAATATTTCTATAATTTTCAATTTCATGAATTTGATCTGAGTGATTGACCGTTGAATCGTAGATATAATGCCGATACTGTCCGCGAGTATTAAAACCAATTAAGTACCTTGCGCCAGAAAGATATGAGAAAAGTGCATTAATTCTGGGCCAAGCACCAAAATCTAACAAGAGATCAATTTTATATTCTCTTAGCATTCGAGTGGATTTTAAAATATTCTTAATAGGAAGCTTCTCCACTCTATCAAAGTCTTTAAGTAGCTTAGCAAAAATAAAATTTGATCCACCTGTAAACAAAATAATTTTTGCGCTTGGGTAGGCTTTTTTGAGATCTTTCACAATGCCAGTGAGTAAAACTGTATCACCAATCGCTGCTGTTTTTAGAAGAGCAATTGTTTTAATTTCAGCAGGAATTTTTCTGCTGAATTTGAAGCATCCTAGAAAAAATAAAAGAGGTATGCCTAAATATTTATCTAAAAATTTTAATAAAATAGAACCACGCTCGTTCATGGACGCTACTCTTTTTCAGCGGCTATAAGCATCTTGGTGTCTTTGAATATCATCTTCACCAAAATATTCACCAACCTGTATTTCTATAAACTCAACCATGCTATCCGTTGGGTTTGCAACTCTGTGCTTTGCACCTTGAGGAATAAACACATGCTCGCCTGGCTCACAAATTTTAACAGCATCATTGATGGTAATCTCTGGACGTCCTCGTACAATAATCCAGTGTTCAGAGCGCTTTTGATGTGATTGATATGAAAGCCTCTCTCCAGGTTCCACTTGAATGATTTTTGATTTAAAATGCGATTCATTTTTCATGACTTCAAAATTGCCCCAAGGACGCTCTTCGTACTGAGTTGCATACAGAATACCAGATCCCTCTTTTTTAAGGCTTTCGACTATTTTAGAAACCTTTGCAGACTCCCCTTTTTTCATAATTAAAGAGGCATCCTTAGTATCTACTACAATCAAGTCATCAACCCCAACAAATCCATAGGTCTTTTTCTCTTGAGAAACAACATGACAACCTTTTGATTCCTCTAAAATAATATGTTGCTCTGGTCCGTGATATTTAATCAATTCATCCCACGTTCCTACGTCACTCCATCCAATTTCACTTGGAATACACAGTATATTTTGTGCCTTTTCAATCACAGCATAATCAATGCTGATATTTGGTAAGGTGGAGTAAATCTGAGGGAGATTAGATAAATCTTCCTTTAAGGCCTCAAAAGCACCCCAGATTTGTGGTTGATGTTGTTTAAATAGGTCAATCATCGTCTGAACCTTAAATACAAACATTCCCGAGTTCCATAAAAACCTATTTGTAGAAATGAATTCTCGTGCTTTTTCTACATTTGGTTTTTCTTTAAATGAAATAACTTTTGAAATCATGGAATTAGGGTGAGTTTGTTTTATGTCTTGACCAATTTCTATATAGCCAAACTCAGAGCTGGCCTCACTTGGTATAATTCCCAGAGTTACTACATTATTTGCTTTTGCTGAATCATACGCCAATCTTAGACACTGATTAAAACTTTCAAGATTTTCCACAAAGTGATCTGCTGGAAAAACGCCTACAATTTCTTGCACTTGCTTTTTTAGCTCCATATATCGACACAAAAGCGCAATGGCAGGCGCCGTATTTTTTCCTTCCGGCTCACAAATGACTTGTCCTGAAGATAGCCCATGTTTTCGAAACACTTTTTCTGTAAGTAATCTGAGATTTGAAGTTGTCACACACCACTGAGATTGTGCCCCACTAAGTCTGTGAAGAGTTGTACTCAGTAAGCAGTCGTCCCAAACATTAATAAATTGCTTTGGAAGATTAAACCTAGATTTTGGCCAAAGACGAGAACCCACACCGCCTGACAATATGACTGGAATTATATTCAACTTATCTTGCATGGTTTTCGACATCCTTAATCTAGAATTGTATCTCAAAACTCAGCGTTTGAGACAAGGCTCAGTATTTCACTATTGCTCTTAAGTATAAATTTGATTCTGAAAAACCTTGCTCATCCTGACTCTCTACGTCATATTTGCCTTATGAAATACCTCATCGGATACGACATTGGTGGCACCAAAATTGAGTTAGTTATTCTGGAATTTAAAAGTAAAAAAATCATTTATAAGAAGCGCGTTCCCACTGAGAGGGAAAGAGGCTACCGCAATATTCTCTCAAAAGTTTCAGGTTTATTTCGAGAGGCCCTGCTAAAGACTCAAATTACACCCAAACAAATTAACTCTATTGGATTTGCGCTCCCCGGTTCTGTACAAAATGAAATTATGATCCGCGGCAACACCCAGGTCCTTGAAGGCAAACCTATTAAGAAAGACTTACAAAAAATTCTTCGTTTTAAGAGTCTCTACTTTGAAAACGATGCAAACTGCTTTGCCTTAGCAGAGCACACCCTTGGAGTTGGGAAGAGGTTAAAAGCTCGTAGCTCTGTGGGCATTATTTTGGGAACAGGAATGGGATCCGGAATGATCATAGCTGATAAAATTTTTAGTGGAAAAAGAGGGACCGCAGGAGAGATAGGACACATACCCATCTCAGGTCATTCGATAAAGTGTTACTGCGGTCAAAAAGACTGTTCTGAGCTATACTTAAGCGGACCTGGCTTTAAAAGCTATGTCCAAAAATATATACAAAAACATGCAAAAAGCGACGAATCAGCAGAAATTCTAATTTCGAAATACAAAGGTCTATACAAAAAAATTCTAGCAAAACAGATTGCTGCAACGATTAATTTCCTAGATCCCGACTATGTTGTTCTAGGGGGTGGAATTAGTCGGAATCATTTTTTATATAAAGGGTTAAATCAACTCGTGCGTCCACATTTATTTGTACGTAAGTCAGCGCCACCAATTTTAAAGCACAAAATAAGCGATTCTGCTGGCTCTGTTGGAGCAGCTTTACTTGCAGTCTATCGTAAAAAGAACTAATAATACTCTTTTTATGGAGTTCAAATGGGAATTGTATACTGCTCGAACGGGCGCAAAGATCAAACGAGACAAAAAGTACTAGATTATATCAAACAAAAAAAACAGCAGAATCCAAATTTTAAAGTTATTGATATTGGTGGAGCGCTTGGAAACTGGGCAGAAGAGTACACAGACGCCTACATTGATTTAGCAAGACCCAAAACTCAGAAGCCTGTATTTCATGGTGATTTAAATAAACCTGAAGTTTGGGAAGAAGTTCTGAGCAAACACGGTCAATTTGATTTTTCTATTTGTACTCACGTGTTAGAAGATATCAGAAATCCAGTTTTTGTAGCGGAACAAATTCAAAAAATATCTAAAGCTGGCTTTATCTCTTTTCCTAACAAGCACACTGAATTTTCTAATATTGAGTCTCACTACTGGACTGGAAATGCCCACCACAGATGGGTTTTCACAATTAAAGACGAGCAAAAATCTCCTTATTTATTTTTTATGCCTAAGTGGTGTGTTTCGAACTACTACAACCGCGAGCACCAAAGTCCCCATGTTTTTTTAAAAAGAGTATTGCGACTTACAAATAAAGATAAAAACTTTGGTACATCCCGAAAAATCGATTGGTTAAAATCTGATATTGCAAACCTCAAGCACGAACTCGGTTTCATTTGGGAAGGTTCTTTTAAATTCGACTATCTTGACTACGGATATAATCCTGGAGAAATGCTAAGGTCTTACCAAAGCTTACTGAGTGAAGGTTTATAAACTCCTATGAATCAACGCATTTATTTTTTGATTAAACTTTTTTTAGTGCACTTCCTGTCGTTTACTGCATTTCGCATAATTTTTTACTTTGCGTTTGCTAATGCTCAAAGTAATTTTTCTTCTGAGGATTTGAGACAAGCATTTTACCTAGGAACAAAGTTTGACATACGCTTTGCTTTAATACTTATTACTCCAGTCTGGATTCTCGGATATCTCCCCTGGCTCAATCCGATTCGCGGAGCTCAAAAATTTTGGCGATACTTTTATAACATCTTATTTTTAGTTTGGCTTATTACTTACATTTCGGATTTTGGATATTATGCTTACCTCTCTTCTCGAATCAACGGAACAATTTTTCATTTCTTCCAAAATATTTGGATTTCAGCAGAAATGGTCTGGCAAACATACCCTGTTATTCCTGGCTTTATAGGCATCTTGATTTCTCTTTGGATCTTTAATTGGGTATTAAAAAAATATGTGTTCTTTGAGTATCAATATAAAAATCTTAAACTCACAAACCAGGTTATTTCCTTTGTTTTATTTTTTATACTGTTTGCAGGAGGAGTATACGGCAAAGTGTCCACGTTTCCCCTGAGATGGAGCGAGGCATTCTTTTCTCAAAACAGCTTTATATCAGCACTATCACTCAATCCCGTCATGTACCTGATAGAAACTTACAAGTACCAAAAAGGCGACTACGACAAAAATAAAGTAAAGGACTATTACCCAGTAATTGCAAATTTACTGGGCATTCCGGTGGAGCAACAAAATGCTGAAACACTCAATTTTGCAAGACGAATTGAAACGCCACCAAAGCTTAAGGGAATAGATCCAAATCGGAAACCAAATGTAATATTTGTTATGATGGAGTCTATGGCCAGCTTCAAGACGAGCCTTATGAATCCAAAGTTAGATTCTACGCCTTATCTAAAATCTCTAGCTGCAAACGGACATTATTTCCCAAACTTTTACATCGCCTCCGAAGGTACAGCACGCAGCCAATTCGGCACAATCACTTCTATACCCGATGTCAGCTCTTATAAGACCGCTTCTCGTAATCCACTTATCGTAGACCAAAATGTGATTCTTGATTACTTTGATGGATATAGAAAATTTTATTTTCTAGGTGGAAATGCAAACTGGGGTCAAATTCGCTCTGTATTTACTCACAATATTCGCGGAGTTGAGGTTGTAGAAGAAGGACAATTTGACTCGCCTATCATGGATGTTTGGGGTATTTCTGATTTAGATTTATTTAAAGAAGCTCATAAAAAATTATCTCAAGTTGCTGAGCCTTTTGTTACTGTTGTACAGATGGCAAGTTTTCATAGGCCCTACACAATTCCCTCAAATGCTGATGATTTCAAATTAGACAATTCCATCACAGAAGAGCAAGCTGTGGCTGCTGGATTTATTTCCGTTGCAGAATATAATTCCTTGAGATTTGCGGATTACTCTATTGGACGCTTTTTAGATATGATTCAAAAATCGAATTACTTTGATAATACTATTTTTGTATTTTGGGGAGATCACGGCCTAACAGATGCAGGCGTCCCTGAACACGTTTCTAAAATTCACAGGCTCGCTGAAACATCAAAGTTCCGGGTACCACTTATTTTTTATGGACCCAAATTTTTTGAGCCCAAAGAAGATACTCGCATTGCTTGGCAAATGGATATTATGACTTCTGTTGCAAGTGCACTTGGCATTACTCACGTGAACACAGGTTTTGGGCGAGATCTTTTTGATCCTCAGTTTGATTCTTCAAGGCTTGCTTTTACATATACTTATTACTACCAACCCTCTCAATATTCTCTGATGAAAGACCACTACTTGTATTATGTCAGAGGCGAAAAAGAATTTTTACTGGATCTCAATACAACATGGGATCTTTCAAAAGCAACTTCACTTAATGAAGCACAGGACTTAAAAGAGCAAATGCCGGAATTAGCGACCGAAATGAAAAACTTAGCGCACGGAATTTTTGAAACTGCAAAGTACATGCTTTATAATAACTCAAAAAAGAACATTCAAAAACCATAAAGGTGCCAGGCACCTGGAAACGTTTTGTCGTTTCGTTTCCAGGTGCCTGGCACCTTTATGGTGTTGTTGTAACGACAAGTCTTAATACATAGGAAGTAGATGGTGCATTGGCTTTTATATAGTTGATAGCTGTAATTCCAGAAGGAATCCAAACCTGTCCTTGTGGACCGCGGAACCAATCGTAGTTGACTAAAATAGGTCGTCCATATTCTGATCCAACTGTCCATTTTGTATCGCAGTTAATAGGACGAAAACCTTTTTCTCCCGCTTCTCCTTGCTGAGAGCTATTTGGATCTGCGGTGGCACATCCTGCTGTATCATTATTCAAAACAGTCGTAGGTAAAGTTCTAAGACATAAATTATTTTCAAGAGTTTCAGTTGTGTTCGGCAAAATAGCGCATCCAACCCATTTGTTTACCGCAGGAAGACTCGTAGCTCCAGGCACAGATTCTACGCCAACTACATAAAAACGGTATCTACCCGTAGCACTCAAAATTAATGGACTCACACGGTCCACACCTGAATCCACAACATTACCGCACTGGTCTGTAATGATATATTTAAAGTTTGGATCTGCTAAAAGCTGCTCGAGTAGTAAAGTCTTAGTTGAATTATTACAAGCTTGAGCTCCATTGCCTCCATTTTCTGATGATCCAGTAAAGTTACCAAAATCACTTGTTCCCTGAGAACAGTTCTGAAACGCCACCAAACTCAATATGGAAAAACAAAATAAGAACGCATAAATTGCTTTTAGTTTTTTTGACACAACTTAAATCCTCTACGGACATCCACCGCTTAATTTTCTATAAGTGATCGCTACGGAAGAACTACTATTTGCAATTCCGTTATTTGGCTTAAAGTAAAAATCAAACTGAACTGGATTTGGTAAGCTATTACACCCTGGTACAATTTTTCCACCCAAATTTGTAATATCGAGATTGAGCATTCCAGTTCCGCCACCTACAATTTGCCAGCCATGTTCATTAATTCTGAAGGCACAATCCAAGCGCGTCCAAAGTTTGGTGCGTTCACATCCAGATGTCGGATTTGAATCTTCATTTAAATTTAAAACAATATTTGGAACAGAGTTCATACAACGAGGATCTCCAGGGCCGGCGCCGCACACAATCACCGAACTATTACCCTGCCCATAATTTACTTCTGCTTTGATATTTTCTGGGTAAACGAACTGCCCATCTGTCACAACTACTTCCTGATTCGTGCTAGGATTCACCGCTTTTAATACAATACCAAAAGCGCCTACTCCACCCGTTCCGCCAGGCCCACCGCCCGGAGGTGGTGTATTACTAAAAAGATCTCCAGAACCCTCTTGAGAACAATTTTGATAAAATAGAACAAGCGTAAAAAATAAGAGTAACATTGTGATTAAGCTTGCTCTCATTTTAGTCTTCATCGATCCCCCTAAAACATCATTGCTTTCAAGAACTTATCGGTATTTTGCATGATGAATTTAATCAAAATGATACAAATTACATAAGTATTTGTAATGACTCGCGATTTCTTAAGACTTAGGTCTTGTAATAGACGCCAATAATGTTATTCTTAAAATGGTGAACATGAAAAACAGAAAAGATACGCAAACTGGAATTGTAAAACGACACCCCGACGGATTCGGTTTCTTTATACCAGATAATTCAGAAATTCCCGATGTTTATATCCCCAAGCAGTTTATGGCCGGGGTTATGACAAACGATAAAGTTGAAATTAAAATTTATCCTGAACCCGGTGGCAAAAGATTTCGTGGCGAAGTTCTAAAAGTTATAGAAAGATCCTCAAAAGTTGTTATTGGAAAATATAAAAACTTTAATGAAATGTATGGAATCATTTTTGATGATAACAACAATTGGGGAGCTAATCTCTCTATTCCCAAAGGTTGGTCCATGCAAGCCAATGAAGGAGATCTGGTTGTTGTTCAAATCACTAGTTACCCAGAAAAGAAAGAACCATTTTTAGGACGAGTGATCGAAGTCCTTGGCGACTCTACAGACCCACTTTTTGATATCAAAAAAGTTATTTACTCCCATAAGCTCCCTCATGTTTTTGACAAGTTTGTGCAGGAGGAATGCAAGCAATTTGAATTAGAGATTCGTCCTGAAAACTTTAAAAATCGTAGAGATTTAACCAAACTTCCACTTATCACAATTGATGGAAAGACAGCAAAAGACTTTGATGATGCTGTTTATGTCGAAAACCATGAGTATGGTTTTAGGCTTATTGTAGCAATTGCAGACGTAAGCCACTACGTAAAAAGTGAATCTGCAATTGATCGTGAAGCGTACGCGCGAGGAACCAGCACCTACTTTCCAAACTATGTTGTTCCAATGCTTCCAGAAGTTTTATCTAACGAACTATGCTCTTTAAAGCCGGACGTCTATAGACTTTGCTGTGTAGCTGATATGAAAATGGATTTCCAAGGAACCGTCATTGAGTCAGACTTCTACGAAGGTATCATGAAAAGCCATGCGCGCGTGACGTACGGAGAAGCTCAAGAAGTAATTGATGGTAATACTCCAGAAAAATTTAAGCATGTAGAAGATGTTATTAAACGCTGTGCAGATCTTTCTAAAATACTGATGGCAAAAAGATTTCGAGAGGGAGCCCTTGATCTTGAAATACCAGAAACAGAACTACTCATTGATGAAACGGGGGCTCCCGTTGATATTCAAAGATCTGAAAGAATTTTCGCTCATAAACTCATTGAAGAAATGATGCTTGCTGCAAACGTTGCCGTTGCAAGATTTATTGGAGAAAAGCACCAAACTCCGGTTCTGTACAGAATTCATGAACAACCAAAGCGCGAAAGCATAGAAACTCTTAATCATTATCTCAAAAATTTTGGTTCTGATAAAAAACTCGGTGGTAAAAATCTGCAGAAAGAAATTGGCAGAGCCCTTCAAGATTTCGCAGGGAAACCAGAAGAAATTGTCCTTCACATACTTACATTAAGATCAATGAACCAAGCCAAATACTCGCCAGAAAATATTGGCCACTTTGGATTAGGCTTTGATTATTATGCACACTTCACGTCACCAATTCGTAGATATCCAGATCTAATAGTTCATAGAGTTCTTAAAAATGTCCTAGGTATTCCTGGATACGAAGCGTCCGCTGTAGATACCCTAACAACGGCCGGTACTCTATTGAGTTCATGCGAACAAAGATCTGTTAAAGCAGAGAGACAGCTTCATTCTATTAAAAAAGCTCGGTTCATGCAAAAATATCTCGGGGAAGAGTTCGAGGGTATAATATCTTCTGTTGCAAAATTTGGTGTGTTTGTATTGTTAAGGCAGTTTGATATTGATGGGCTTATTAAAGTTGAAGAACTTGGGAACGATCTATTTATTTACGATGCAGATAATATGCTTCTCACTGGAAAAAGAAGTGGATTCAGATACAGTATTGGTGATACCTTAAAAATCCAGGTAGCAGGATGCGATACGGATCTAGGGCAAATTAATTTTGCATTAGTCCAAAAACCACAAATGCTACAAGGCTCAAAGGGTGCTCAACACCGTGACAAGCACTCCAGAGATAAAGGAGACTTTAAGCGTGGCGACGATAAAAAAGGGAATAGGTCAAACTTTAAAGAGCGCCGCAAGAATGAGAACGATCGTCGCGGTTCTGGCAAAGCACGGGTTTCAAAACGTTCTCGAAAAGGCAAGACTCGGTAGATTTGTACTCGAAAAAATATCCAGCGAAGACCACCTAGAAAAACACACAGCGCCTGAGCGTCTACGAATGGCGTTTGAAGAGCTTGGTCCAACATTTATTAAGCTTGGGCAGCTCTTGGCAACTCGTCCAGATCTTATCCCAATTGAATTTGCGACAGAATTTAAAAAACTTCATGATAGTGTAACGCCTCTTCCATTTAGAGAAATTGAGTCTGAACTCAAGCAGCGTTTTTCAAACTTAAATGAAGTCTTCTTAAATATAGATGAACGCCCCCTTGCAACTGCAAGTATCGCTCAGGTACATTCTGCTCGCCTCAAAAACGGCAAAGATGTTGTTATAAAGGTTCAAAGACCCGGCATCGTGAAATTTATTAATGACGATCTTAATGTTCTTTATCTTATTGCTGGAATTGTTGAAAATTCCTCTCCGGAAATGAAAGTTTACAATCCTCGAGTTATAGTAGACGAGTTTTTCAAAACAATGGAGCTTGAGACAAACTTCATTATTGAAGCTAACAATATTTTACGCTTCAAAAAGAATTTTCAAGATGATGGTTCAATCAAAATTCCTGATGTCTATCTAGACTATACTTCAGAGCATATTTTAGTAATGGAAATGCTTAAGGGCATACCACTCTCTCAGCCTCAAGCCCTCAAACAAGATGGCGTTGACCCTCATTGGGTAGCTAAAAAGGGAATGAAGACTTTTTTTAAAATGGTCTTTCAAGATCGTTTTTTCCATGGCGATCTCCATGCCGGAAATCTTTTTATTTTACCAAACAATCAAATAGGGTTTGTCGATTTTGGCGTTGTGGGAAGACTCAGTGTAAAAACGCGAGATAGTATTGCAAATATGTTTATTGCATTGGCGCAAGAAGACTACGATGGCCTTGCTCAAGAGTTCATTTCCCTTTCTCAGGGTGACGATTACATTAATGTCGATCAATTTTCACGAGAATTAAGAGATTTAATTGCTCCATATTTTGGTTTGACGTTTAAAAATGTAAATACTGGAAAACTCTTGATGGAATCTGCGTCTTTGGCCGGCAAATATAAAGTTCAAGTTCCAGCAGAACTCATGCTTTATTTTAAGTCTATTGTAACTGTCGAAGGAATGGGGCGTGAGATAGTACAAGATTTTGATATTCTGTCTCAAACAGTAGAAATTGCTAACGAAATTATTAAATCAAAATATGATCCTCAAAGAGTTATTAAAGATATTACTCACTTACTTAAAGATTCAGCAACTCTCTTATATGACCTACCTAAATTGCTTCAGTATTCATTAAAAAGAAGGAACTCTCTTTACCAGCATCAATCTGTGAAGCTCGAGGATTTTCACGAGATTAAAAGATCCTTTGATGCTTTTTCTAATTTATTATTTTTAGGCGTTGTGATTGCGAGTTTAATTTTAGCAGGAGCTATTGCTCTGGATAAACAAGCAACGCCACTATTTTTGGATCTTCCGCCAGTATCCACAGTTTGCTTTGGTGCGGCGATACTTTTAAGTTTGATAGCGTTTTACAATTATATTAGAAAATGAAAGGCGCCTGCCGACTTTTTGATGACCAGAGCGTCTAATGCGCTGGTCATCAAAAAGTCGGCAGACGCCTTCTAAGAGAGATTATAAATGAATCATGAGCAAAGTTTAACTCACGAAATCGATATACTTATAGCCAAATCAAAAGTGTCTGACATGTCTATGCAGGAGATTATTCAAGAACTCGGAGTACGAGGCCATGCATTTATCACATTAATTTTAGCAACTCCATTTTGCTCACCTCTTCCAACATTTGGTTTGTCTGCAATCTTTGGATTGGTCATTGCGTTCGTAAGTGTTTTTATTATTTTAAATAAAAAACCGTATGTTCCCGAGAAGTATGCAAATAAAAAAATACCAAGAGATCATCTACAAACATTTTTTAATTACTCAAAAAAATTCTTAGGATTTCTTGAGAAATTCGTAAAACCTCGCTTGGCTTTTTTGTCTAAAATTCTTCCAGTTAAAACCACAAGCGCTTTTATGATTTGTTTTTGTGGAATTCTATTAGCACTACCATTACCCCCTGGAACAAATGCGCCACCTGCAATCACTATTGTGGTTCTCTCGCTTGCCCTCTTAGAAGAAGATAACCTTCTATTTTTGCTAGGTTCTGTTTTGTTTATCCTCAATATTGTACTCTTTGGTGCAATGGCATTTGCGGGAGCTTCCGCAGTTGATTACGTTCTAAAATATTTTTCATGACATATTATCTAAAATAAAATCTACATGTGTTTGTTTTATCAAAAAACAAATCAAAATCTATTGGCATTTGCACTGCCTTTATTGACTCTACCACCCCACTTCTCAATTGAAAAAAACGACAGTATAGTCATGGTATAAATCCTAAAAATCATACATAGAACATTAGCAATATTTAGGCTCACTATAAGCATTTACTGCCTGACTGTTGAATTAATTTCTGAACTACTATGCCCTATTGCCGTTTTTTGCTAGGCATGTATGATTCTAGACAGAATACGTTTTATCAGGGGTGGGCAATGAAAGAGGCTTATTTTTTTAAATTCAGAGGGTTGATCATTATTTGTATTTTTTTAACTTTTTCTGTGAAAGCTTTTGGACTAAGCTTAAATGACTTCAAAGATTGTACAAATAAATTCACCGATTGTTTTCTATTAGAAAATAAACCAGAAGCTTCTTTTTATTTAAAAAGATCTGACTCCACAAAAATTGCAGTTCTTTTTCATGGACTCACGGATTCCGCATATTTTTTAAAAGATATCGCGTTCACTCTCTATCAATCAGGTTACACTGTTTTAGTTCCACTTTTGAGTGGGCATGGCACTAAACCTGAAGATCTTCATACAGTTCGCTACACGGATTGGATTCAAGATGTAGAAGAAACTCTGGAGCTCGCAAAAAGTTTATCTCATGAAAAGGTTCTTGTAGGTGGATTTTCAATGGGAGGTGTTTTGGCAACCCATGCAGCTCAAATCGTGAAGTGGAAAGAGGCTATTGAAGGATTGATTTTATTTGGACCTGCTTTCCAAATCAAAAACTCATTAGGAAGGGCCATCTGTAAATCTAGTGGAGGTACTATCAAAACATGGGCAAGAAACAAAGAAGGATCTACACCTTACAAGTACCAGCAAATGTCTTTTAGAGCCGTCTGTGAGCTTTATAACTTAGGAAATCTGGTAAAAGAAAATTCTATTTCTATTCCTACATTCATGACTTTAACAGAATACGATAAAATAATTAACTCGGATGAAGCTTTTCATTTTATTGCGAGCGCCGGTAAGGCAGATAAAATGATACTTGTGTACTCAAAAGATAAAAGAGAGCCATCTCTTTCTGCCCAATTTTTTCAATCGAAAGAGATGACCCATACAGACTTAGTCTTCAAAGAGGATCTATTAACTCAAAGACGCAACCCACATTTTCATGTAATGGAAGAAAAGTTGCGTCTGTTTTTATCGCGATTACATTAAGGACAAGAATACTCCAGCAGCAAACACAGCCGATGCAGCAATTGTACTTGTCCATTCAATTAAAAGTACCATAACCCCTCCGTTGGGTAAAAGTTTAGCCTTGCTATCCCTGCAATGCTTATCCTAATAGCTTTAGTGCAGCTGACTGGATGTTATTAGATTGCTGAAGTACAGATATACCGGCTTGTAACAAGATATTATTCTTTGTCATCTCCGCAGATTCTTTAGCTACATCTGTATCACGAATTCTTGAATTCGCAGCATTTAAATTCTCATCAAAAATTGATAAGTTTTGTATTGTTGACTGCAATCTATTTTGTAAAGCACCAAAATTTGCTCGAATTGCATTCACTCGAACGATTGCATCGTCTGTTGCAGCAATACTAACTTGCGCTTGTTCTTTAGAAGCAACAGATTCAGCTGTTATCCCTAAAGCTTCAAGGCTTGAATTTGCCGCGCCTGCATTGAACGTAATTCTGTCTTTGAATGGATCATTGTTGATACCAACTTGGATATCCATAACTCCACCCGTACCATTTAGTAAGTCAGTACCATTGAATGTTGTGACTTCTGAGATACGTTGAATCTCGTTCTTTAATTGTTGATATTCCACGTCGATGAATTTTCTTTCTGTATCTCCTACTGTATCAGATGCAGCTTGGATTGCTAATTCTCTTAAACGAATGAGCATGTTTGAAACTTCGTTCAAACCACCTTCTGCAACTTGTACGAGGGAAATTCCATCGAGTGCGTTTTGTGAAGCTTTTCCGAGACCACGGATTTGAGCTTTTAAGTTTTCACTTATTGCTAAACCTGCAGCATCATCGGCAGCTTGGTTGATTCGGAAACCCGAAGATAATCTTGCGAGAGATCTTGCAAGATCTAGTTGTGAGCCTCTGAGATTTCGTTGGGCATTCAGAGACGACACGTTAGTCGATATACGTAAACCCATTTTATCCTCCTTGCATCGCTCAATCCTCCTTGATTGCTGCCATCCATCTTTGGCATTTAGAAAACATTCTGTCTTCTTTGGGTGTCACTCTGCATGTTGCAAAGTGAGATTATTCTGTTGTGGTTATAAGTTCGGTGAATCAACTTGAGATCATGAGTCTAGTTTCGACTTTTTTTGGAACATTTTGCCTAGGACTTTCGTAAGGCCAGGCCGCACCAGCCGTTCTCTGATTGTAGGCATCTATTTTGCTATTTATATGCTTGGGGGAACTTATATGTACTCTAGTTCTTTTAAATGTTTAAGCTTTTTACGAATGGCTATGATTTTATCAACATTCGCTCTGACATCTTGTGGATATAAATATAAAGGCACAGATACAATATCTCTAGCACTCAATAAATTAACCAATCAAAAATCTTTATGGAAATCAATTCAGAACAATCGAGATTATACATTTCAATATAAAGAAAATTGCTTTTGCTATTTTAATTATTCACAACCAAACAATCCAGAACATTCTGATATATTCGATTACATAGAGGTTTCAGTGAGAGGTAGTGATGATCAAATTGTTTCAGCAAAACTTGTACATTCTGATAATTCTGAAACAATCCTCGACGCCTCAGTCTATGATCAACTTCAAACTGTAGATGCTATATTTGACAGTGTAAATAGATCAATCAGTGACATCCGTAATTCAAGTTATCCTTCGACATTTGAAATTGTGTATGACGAAAATATATATTTTATTAAAAAATACTCCCATACATCCCAAATCTTAATGGATGGGGATTACATTATTAATGTTCAGAATGTAATTTTTGAATAATAAAAATAAGAATTTATATTAATCTTTATAAATACAAAATCAGCTCCTCCCTTTCGAGAGGAACTGTAAGCAGGAAACATTAGGTAAGTTGGTTGAGGATAAATTATCCCCTTAAGAACTTCACATCCGTGCAAAGTTCTTATTAGCTAGAGATCAAAGAGCCAATTGCCTTCAAATAGGAGTCTCAATTATCCAAAGGTCTTCTGGAGAAGCTGTACCGCTGCAGCTGTAGACTGGTTGGCTTGCGCTAACACAGACGTACCTGCTTGCATTAATACGTTGTTTCTCGTTAACTCTGCAGATTCTTCCGCAACGTCAGCATCTCTGATACGAGAGTTCGCAGCAGATACGTTTTCGATCGAAATAGCTAAGTTATTTATTGTTGATGATAATCTGTTTTGAATAGCACCAAAGTCAGCTCTCATAGCAGAAACATTTGTGATCGCTTTATCCACAGCTGCTAATGAGTTCTGAGCAGAAGCCTTATCCGCAACAGAAGTTAAATTAATTCCAAGAGCAGCTGTATTCGAGTCTGCTTTTGAAGCATCAAATGTAATTCTATCGATTGTTGGATCGTTTCTGATACCAATTTGGAAGTCAAAGATAGCGCCAGTACCATTTAAAAGTGGCGTACCGTTAAACTCTGTTGCATCAGCAATACGATCAATCTCCTGAAGTAACTGTTCATATTCCACATTGAGGAATTGTCTCTCAACTGGTCCAACAGTATCAGAAGCTGCTTGTACGCCCAACTCTCTCAAACGAATCAAGATCGAAGACACCTCATTGAGGCCACCTTCCGCTACTTGAATCATTGAAATTCCGTCTTGCGTATTTCTCAGAGCTTGGCTGAAACCTCTGATTTGTGCTCTAAGAGCTTCAGAGATCGCTAACCCTGCAGCATCGTCACCGGCTTTATTAATTCTATAACCGGATGCGAGCCTTTCGAGTGTTTTATCGAGGTTCATACGTGTTCCACGTAAGTTCCTCTGGGCGTTAATTGACGCCACGTTTGTATTTACCCTTAATCCCATAATCTCCTCCTTGAGATAAACAGGTATCTTCCGTTGATACCTTGGATTAATAATTCTGAGCATTGTTGCTCATCTTACTCATCGGTGTCTCATTATGAGGCTTGAGAATATTGTTGTATCATTTTGATAAACTAGACGTTTGCAATAATAGAACTAGAAATAGCTATACGAAAGTCCATCAATTTTCACCCATGTGATCGTGAAATCGCATAACTGCAAAAAGACGATCTTGATAACTTCCAGTTGCCCTATGGACAAGAGACTGCCCTCTTATTAAAGAATTAAAATCATTTATATTTCCTAATCCCATTCCTCTAAAAAATAAAAACTGAAATGGTTTTAGGCTCTGAATTCCTTCAAGAGGTAGCTGAATGTTTACATCGTAGGGAATTCCTCGCACTTCTTTTAAATAAAACTGAGAGGACCACTTTGCTCCAGTGGCATACTCTGTACCTGGTCCTAAAAAATGAAAAATACCATTCCATGCGGAGCCATCCAAATGCCAATGCTCTTTTGTATGGTGACCTTCCTGCTTTGAATATAATCGAAACTCTATTAAAGACATTTCTGACAATCTGTGGCTTGAAATATCACGAATAGAATCTTTAATAAGCTCAAATACAAAGTTCATAACTTGCACAACATCCTCTGGAACTTTGTCACTAGAATCCAGCATAAATCTATGCAGTTCGCGATGATATCCTTGCGCCTGAGACTCCACTTTACTGCCATGAGTTTCTTGGAAGAGTTGATAAAAATAGTCTGCGTACCCTTTCTCAAAAAAAGATTCGAAATCTATAATTGTATGAGAACGTGAGGGATCCGTAAGAGTTTGAACAAGTTGTGTCTTATATAACTTGTAGTCTGCAGAGTTTTTATTTGGAATTTCTCTAATTAAAAAACTCCTGCGTCCAAAAAACTCTTGGCAAAAAATGGAAGATCTTGCAATAGCAGAGCCTCCATAAATAAATATTATGATTAATGAATATTTGAAATACATTGTTACCCACACGCAACATATTAAAAAAGGATCTCAAATAACAGAGGCAATAATTTATTTAGAAAATTTTTCGTATGTAACGAAATCAAACGGCAATGGATCTGTTCTTTTTGAACGATAGACTTCTTTAAAAATAGTTTTATCAAATTCTGGGAAGAATGCATGACCTGGATATTCTTTATGAATCTCTGTGAGGTAGATCCGATCGCTATAGGGAAGAGCTAATTTATAAATCTCTTCTCCCCCACAAATAAAAACCTCCTGACCCCACTGAGCAACTTGAGAGCGTGCCACTTCTAATGCAGCCTCTATACTAGTAACTACAGTGACAGCTTCTTTGTTTGGTACTGCATCTGGGTTGCGTGTGATCACGATATTAAATCTTTTTGGAAAAGGTTTATAACCTAATGATTCGTATGTTTTGCGGCCGTAAATACAAATACGATCCTTTGTAGTATCTCTAAAAAATTTCATATCTTCAGGAATATGCCATGGCAAATCGTTATCTACACCGATAGTTCGATTTTTTGCCATAGCGGCAATCTGACTTACGATCATTAAACTGCTACCTCTGCTTTGATTGCAGGGTGAGGATCGTAACCTACAATTTCAAAATCTTCGAATTTGAAATCAAAAATATTTTTTACGTTTGGATTAATCTTCATTTGAGGTAGACCTTTACACTCACGAGTGAGCTGTAACTTCGCTTGTTCCATATGGTTTGAATAAAGGTGGGCGTCACCTAGCGTATGAATGAACTCACCCGGCTGAAGATCACAGACTTGTGCAATCATCAGTGTGAGAAGTGCGTAACTTGCAATATTAAAAGGGACACCTAAGAAGACATCCGCACTTCTTTGATAAAGTTGGCAAGAGAGTCTGCGGTCTTGAGAAACATAGAACTGAAACATTGTATGACATGGGGGAAGGGCCATCTTTTCAATTTCCCCAACATTCCAAGCATTCACAATGAGCCTTCTAGAAAACGGATTTGTTTTGATCTGTTCTATTAAACCGGAGATTTGATCTACTGTCTTTCCGTCAGCAGCTTTCCAGGATCTCCACTGAGCACCATAAACAGGCCCCAGATCACCGTTATCATCTGCCCACTCATCCCAAATAGTGACTTTGTGTTCATTTAGAAATTTAACGTTAGTATCACCCTTCAAAAACCAAAGGAGTTCATAAATAATGGACTTCATGTGGACTTTTTTAGTGGTTAAGAGCGGGAATGAGTTTTTTAAATCATAGCGAGTTTGGTGGCCAAAAACACTTAAAGTACCTGTGCCGGTGCGATCACTCTTAGGCTCACCTTCTGCTAAAATTCTTCTTAAAATATCATGATACTGTTTCATTAAAGACCCCTTGAAAACTTGCGCCAGTAAACCAAATTTTTTGAACTCCGTCGACCACCTTAACCCAGAACAATCGACGCACTGTTACCCAAAAAGGAGGGCATTACATTTTCTTTAATTTATGAGCGCTCCCCCCATATATTCCAATACACCCTCCTTTTAACGCGCCGTTACCCTAAAAGGTAATTGTTACCTTTTAGGTCGGGTCGAGTGGTATATACCTGCAATATGGACATTAGAGACCCCGTACATGGCAATATTACTCTTACAAACGCCGAAGCGCATATTGTAGATACCCCCGCCTTTCAACGACTTAGAAATATTAAACAATTAGGATTTGGAGAACTCAGCTTTCCCGGGGCTACACACACACGCTACCTCCACTCCCTAGGTGCCTTTCACCTTTCAGGAATTGCTTTTGATAGTATTTTTAAAAACTTTCCATTTCTAAACAAAAAGAACCAAAAGAGACTACGCCAAGTACTACGCCTTGGCGCTCTTCTTCACGATGTTGGCCATGGCCCCCTTTCTCACGCATGTGAAGAGGTCATGCCAGATCTGAAAAATCTCAACATCAAAGTCTACCCAAAACTTAAAAGGACCCAAGCAAACCACGAAGACTATACAATTAAGCTTCTCACAGATTCTCCGTTAGCAGACGCAATCAAAAAAAGCTTTTCAGATATTCTACCAATTCATATTGCCTGCCTAATGGATCCCAAACTTGAGTGCCCAGATGATTTTTTTATGGATGAATCTTTAAACTTTAGGCCAATTTTAAGCCAAATCGTCTCTAGCGAACTCGATGTCGATCGGATGGATTATCTCAATCGTGATTCGTACTTTTGCGGAACATCTTATGGACACATTGATTTAGATTGGCTCATCTCGAATCTCACCTACTACCAACACCGAGACCAATTAAACCTGGCCATTACTCGCCGCGCCCTCTATACCTTTGATGACTTTTTGATTTCACGCCATCACATGTACTTAATGATTTATTTTCACCATAAATCCATTGTGTACGATGAAATGCTTCACATGTACCTACAATCGCCAGACTGCACCTATCAAATTCCATCAGATATTGAAGAATACCTCCAATATACTGATTACCATTTCTACCAGCATATTTTTCAGTCTAAAAATAAATGGGCCCAAAGAATTTCTCAGCGAAAACCATACATGATGATTTATGAGCTACATGAAACTGAAAAAAGCAAAAAGCCCGAGCAGTTTAAAAAAATTCTAAATAGTGAGGGCATCGATACCATTCACGCAAGTTCACAGGCCAGACTCTCTAAATATCACCAAACCATGAGCGCAGAGACCGATCGTCGCATTTATGTGATAGATCCTATTTTTAATCAAAAGCCATATGCTCTGGAAGAAACAACAGAGATTTTTAAAAAATACGAGCAAGCACGTTTCATTGAACGTATCTATGTAAATCCTGAACATAAAGTTATGGCTCAAAACCTACTCAAAGACTTTCTGAAACCATAGTTTTGAATGTGAATTACAACAAAGCCTATTCAGACCTTGCAAAAAGGCGCCTGCCGACTTTCTGATACATGCTGCATTAATGCAGCATGTATCAGAAAGTCGGCAGGCGCCTTTTTGCAAGGTCTGAATAGGCTTTGTTGTAATTCACA
>CAUJDY010000021.1 GCA_963169805.1 Bdellovibrionota bacterium
ACCTAATATTGAGAATCCAATTATTCAAGAAAGAGATGGTGACTACGTTACCGTTACTATTCCAAAGCTAAATAGTAATAATAGAAATCAAAAACCTCGGCTTTCATAACATCGTTCCAATTAAGCTTTTCCAACGAAGAAGTAGACCTTTTCAATTGAGTATCTATTAGATTCTGCTGAAATAGAGACTATTCGAGGCGGGAAAGTTTAAATCGAACGAGGCGTAGTTCCTCTACGTTGAGAGAGATTTAAACTTTTCCAACGAAGAAGTAGGCCTTTTTCAGCAGAATCTACATAAGGATCAATACCGTTAACTTTTGTCAGGCCGAGGCCGCAGCCCCCGATCTGGCCGAGGCTTACTTCCTGTAAGTCGCAGGCCAGAGAGTGGGGCGAGAACGACGGCATGGCAAAAGTTAACGGTATTGATATAAGGATTTTTTATACTAAAGATCCAAATCCCCTTATACGTCCCCACACAGAGGAGGAGGTGGAGCTTCTTTTTTGAAACTCCCTCCAAGAGGTAGGTTTTAGGTGGGTTTGTTGAACTCCGTGATCTCCGCGATTGCGGCGGGAGTTCGATTGGTACAACTAGACTAAAGCAAGTATGGTGCCAAACATTTTGACACTAACTACATCAACTAAACACTTTCAATTTTCTGGTGGCTCAAAATTGCCGCCCTTGAACAAACTCTAAACAAACAAAAGTCGCAGTGTCTCTTTTTGAAACAAAAAATAATTAAATGATTACAATAGGATAATACATACCACGTCCTTTGTCTCATATTGGTCCAATGTTTGAAAATGAGACATTCTATAGAATCACTTGAGTAGACATCTACCCACTTGGTTCAAGATGGACTTTAACGAGGAATTAACGCGATGCTTAAATATATCTATTTTGGATTTGGTATGGCTGGGGTCATTTTGGGACTCTTTGCTTGTGCACCAACTCCAAAAGCAGAAGAACCATGTAATTTTGTCCAGAACGTCTATGGGCAAAGAATCTCTTGGAAGGATCACACGCCGATCCCTCTCCTCGTTCATGGTGATTTTCCGCGAGAATACATCCCGGCCTTAGAGCGGGCCATAAAAGCATGGGAAGCCAATGCGGGACACCCCCTCTTTAGTATTGTAAACACGAATTATCGAGGGTCCTCCTCTCCTGCAAAAGACGGAAAGTCGGTCATCTACTGGCTCAAAGTCTGGGAGTCCGAAAAAACGACAGAACAAGCTAGAACTTCTATTTACTGGGTTGGGGATCAAATCCAAGAGGCTGATTTAAGAGTCAATGCCAAAAACTTTACCTTCTTTACCGATACTTCGCAAAATTCTACGGGTGTTAATTTAGAGAGCTTACTCATTCATGAATTAGGACACGTTCTGGGTTTAAAACACAACGATGCTGAAAAAAGCGTCATGGCAACGTATTTAGCGCTTCAAATAAAAAGAGAAGAACTTACGGCAGCAGATAAACAATCATTATCCTGCGAGTATAAATGATACTGCTGAAAAAGAGCCTAAATAGAATTGGTTTGTTTATAGATTGCGTTTACAAAGGAGGTTAATAAATGATGCGTTAATAAAAAGTGAAAAATACTTAAATTCTAAGAATTTAAGTTGAGAAGTGATCCAATAGAATCCTAGACTAAAGGCATATATAACATTCACGTCAATTGCGGAGGTGCGTATGATGGGCCCATTAGATCCTATCGAAAATCAAGACCTTTGGAGAGAACTAAGAGAAAATGATTCATTATTTTCTGAAACTGATGATGATTTTGAGTCAACTGATTTGATCGTTAAAATGAATAGCCAGCTCGAAGAACTTACTGATCTTTGCCACAGACTTTCATTTTCAATGAGAGAAATCAGCCAGGTCTTAAAAATTAAAGCCTAACAGTGAGGAGCGCGGCTCTACCTTTTAATTATTAAGGCTCTAATACCTTAATAATTAAAAGATCAAAGTTACCTAATGTAACGAACTTTTGTAGAGAGCATTCCTCACATTTTGAATATCTTCAATCGACAATTCATAAGGTCGTCCACACATCTGACAAACAATGTGAGATTTTTCTTGTTTAGCAATCATATCATCAAGCTCTTCTAAACCTAAAATGGTTAGTGCATTCTTAACTCTTTCAGCACTACAAGGACATGAATATTCAATGTAATGAGGATGAGGAATTTCAGTGAATGGAATGCCATCTAAATAAGGTTGAACAAGCTCCAAAGGTGATTTTTTTTCACGAATCATTTTTGAAATTTCCCGTGAAGCTTTTTTTTGATTCTCTTCAATTTTATCAATAATATTATCTTCTACTCCAGGCATAACTTCTACAATGACACCGCCAGCAGCTTCTACTCTTCCGTAGGTATCTAAAAAAACACCCAATGAAGTCACACTCCGAATTTGTTGAGATTGATGAAGATAAAAAGCAATATCATCGCCAATTTCACCACTCACGAGAGGAACTGTACCTTGGTAGGGCTGACGCTGAAAGGGTTGATGACGAACCACGGTGAGCATTCCTCCACCAATGGCCTCCTGTAAACTGAGAACAGAAGAGTAACTTGCCGGTTCATACTGAGGAACATTGACGTATCCGCGCACGCGTCCATGAAAATCGGCGTGAGCGTAAACTCGTGAAAGAGGCCCCTCTCCTTGCACAAGAACACCAACCTCTTGACCTTCTTTCAATTGGCTTGCCATCAAAAGCGCTCCAACCATCGATCGCCCAACTGCCACTGTAGGCAAAGGTCTTGTTTGCTGGAGTTGCTGCATTTTTGCTACAACATCTGTCGCATTCACGCTGGCAACTCTCACTGCAAAATCATTACTCACAAAACGATGCACACGATGGTTATTCTCTGTACCACCTTCGTTTGGAGATTGGGATCCTGAAGGACTATCATTGGTTTGCGAAAATGAACCTGTATTTGATTTAGAATCTGAATTACTCATAGAAAATACTTTTACTCAAATTCTCACTTTTCAACAAGTATTATTCTGAGACAATTATATTTGATGTTTTATTTCGTTTTTAATACTGACTCATTTTAAGAAGACTAAGCACTCATAATTGGCCCAAGTTGAGACACATAATTATTTATACAGTTTTCCTTAAGTTAGTCCTGATTAGTTCCGATGTTATGGCGTGGTGTTAGACATCAAATTTTATGTAGGGAACGTATTGGGAGGTTTAGTTATGGTTAAAAATTCAAATCAGGCTTTTTCGCCAAAACGATTTGCATTTTTAGATTTCTTTAATAGTAAAAAAATCTGTACGTCAACTTTGATGATTGTTTTTTTAGTGTTCATTTCTGCTTGCGGTGGTGGAAAAAAATCGAGTGGCGCCGCCAGTGGTAACGCCATCCTTCCATCTGCTCCAAAATTAAATCCCCCCGCAGTCACATTTCCTCCCGCTTCAAATTATCATTCTAATGCCGCCGCTTTAAATATTTCTGGTTATTGTACTCCAGGTGCTGGTTCGAAAGTTTACCTTGAAGGTGATGAGAATCTTGTCGCTGATTGCTCCAGCGATGGAACCTTTAGCTTTACAGTTGCCAACTCCAGCGATGGAACATTTAATTATTCACTGAGAGCTGAATCTTTAACTGAGCACCCCTCTGATGCAACACCATTAGTGTGGCAAAGATCATCAATAAGTCCTTCTGCGCCCTCAATTACAACTCCGTCGTCACAACCTCTCACCTCCAGTGATAGCACGATTACACTTGCGGGTACCTGTGCTGCGGGTGGTACGGTTAATTTAACTGGGGACTCTACTCAGTCGACATCATGTGATAGTAACGGAAATTTCTCGTTTTCTATTAGCAAATCAACAGATGGAACTTATTTATTTTCACTCACACAAACTAATGATTTTGGTAATACTTCTCCCAGCACCAGTTTTAGTTGGACTCGATTAACTACAACTCCCGCTGCACCCACCATTGCCACTCCCAGCGACAATCCACATACCAGCTCTGAATCTGTCATTACTTTATCAGGCACTTGTCCATCGGGAACTACTGTTAAGCTTAATAAAGTCGTAAGCTCCGTAGAGCAATATTTAGAGTCCACTTCTTGTGTCAGTAATTC
>CAUJDY010000022.1 GCA_963169805.1 Bdellovibrionota bacterium
TGCCGGCTTATGAATTGCGACAAGTTGATCATCTTGATAAAGTATATTCAACGGTTTCATGATCTTACATTCCAAATCGAATGCCTACGGTAAGTCCTAAAGACATTTGATCATCGATGTGACTGCTCATATATTTACGAACTCGTAGATCATATACAATAGGAAGCCTATTCCAACTTTCCTCATACTGAAGACCCATCACAAAGGAATACAAAGAACTAAAATCTGACTCTGCATTGCGAGTAGGCTTTGAGGTTACCTGTTGAGTAACCCTCCAAGAGTACATAGATCCCAAACCAGCAGACCCCCAAAACTTTCCACCCAAATGTCTTCGATATCCAAAATCAAAGTTAACCGCCTCAAGCTTATACTCATCTAAGAACTGAGGCGTTTCCTTACAAAATTTATACATTCCAAACATCACATCAAGCATTAAGCTGCTATACTCATTCAAATCCCCTAGTGCCTGTAAATGTAAACCAAAGCTTTGACTTCTGCCTAACTTCGATTGAGTATCGTTGTTGTTAGAGTATGTCTCCTGAAAGTTCGTACTGATGAAGGTACCTGCTAAGTAAGAAATGCGTCCCTCAACAGCCTCATACGCTGCAAATGAGGGAACAGAAGAGATATAAAAAAGTAACAGAAAAAAACATAAAATGGCTTCATACATCTGCTTTTTTAAAAAATCATATGTTCCTTTTATACTCATAATCACCTTTTCTACCTTTCTTTATGCACAAAATGAATCAACGAATCAATCAAACAATAATGACTCACAGAGCTCTAAACCCTCGCCCGTAACAAACGAATTGATCCGCGTGAACAAAAGGGTTTCTGAAGGAATAAATAAAGCAGCAGATAATATCGATAAAAGCTTATCACCTTCTGGGGAAGAGGATGAGATCTTAAATAGAACACGTGTTTTTTTTACTGTAGGAGCAGATTTTGACGACCGAGGGGACATTGAGTCTACATTTCGATTTGGAGCTCAACTCCACCTTCCCCGTTTTGAAAGATATTGGAAACTCAAATTTGCAAACCAAGATGAAAAAAAGGATCGTGGACAGAGTTCATTAGTGCGTGAGCGGCGACGACGAGGGACGACAAGCGATGATGTCTTTTTGGGGGTCAATTTTGGTGGTCAGTGGAAGCGTATTGATGTTCAGTACGAACCCAAATTAAGCTTTGACGACAGCCCTGGAATTGACCACTCGATTGAAGCCTTTACCAAATATGAGTTCAAAAAATTCAGCATAGAGCCATCCTTAGAATTCTTTGCTAATCATAACGAAGGAAGTGGAAGCTCTGGCGCAATTAAATTCAACTATCAATTCACAAATAAACTCGCTTTGCAGCAGGGTAATGATGCAAGATATCCTTTTCTATCTCATGAGCTATCAGTCAATCATTCTATCACTCTTTATTACAAAGCTTCCAATAGATTAGATTTAGCACTTGGGTACTTTAGAAGCTTTGATAATTTTGATGGATATCACTTAGCTGCCTACGGTGGACAGTTTTCATCCAAGTATATGATTTATAAAAATATACTCCACTTTGAATTGACTCCTTATATTGTACACGAAAGGGAATTTAATTTTGACGAAACATATGGCGTGATAGTTAACTTCCACGTCAATTTTTAACTCTTTCGCATAAAGGCGCCTGCCGACTTTTTGATTACCAGCGCATTAGACGCGCTGGTCATCAAAAAGTCGGCAGGCGCCTTTCGGCTAAGAGAGTTTTTTGTTTACGTCTGCCGGGCTAAAAATTCTTTTCATCAAATTCAAAGACCATACTCTAAATCTCTCAATGTAAATATAAGCTGCAGGAATCACCACAAGGGTCAATAGCGTTGAACTCACCAGTCCACCTATAATTGCAACTCCCATAGACGTTCGCTGTTGGGAAGCTTCATTTAATCCAATTGCTAAAGGAACTGTTCCTGCTACTAACGCAATTGTTGTCATAAGAATGGGTCTGAGCCTTACCTTACCAGACTTCACAAGCGCGGCCTTTTGATCTAAGCCTTCTCTCATCAACTGATTAGCATAATCCACTAAAAGTATGGAGTTCTTGGTCGATACCCCAAGAAGCATAATAATCCCAATCCAAGAGAAAATATTTAAAGATTCATTAGCTACCGCAAGAGCAAAAAATGAACCACAAATCGCTAGTGGTAATGCCAGCATAATTGTAAGCGGAGTTACAAAAGATTCATACAAACTAGCTAATACGAAGTAGATAAAAATAATCCCCAATAGCATCGCCATAGCCATATTCTGGCCTAACTCCTGAAAGTTCTCGGCTTGCCCTACAAAAACATAATCAAAACCTTCCGGTAATTTTGTATCCTCATCTTCTTTAAGCATGCGCTCAACATCTTTTAGAATATCACCAAAGCCAGACCCCGGAGCAACGTCGCCATTAACCTGCACATACCGAGCTCTATTTTGTCGTGTAATTTTAGAAGGTCCTTCAGTCAGAACAGGATCAGAAACTTTATTCAAGGCTATCAATCTTCCATTTATATTTTGAATATAAGTTTCATTAAAATCTGCTTTTAAATCTCTTTGATCTTCTTGCAACCGAACACGAATATCATATTCCCTGTCGTTCTCTCTATATTTTGCAGTTGTAGCACCATCAATCTGAGTTCTAAGCTCACTTCCAGATAAGATAGTTGAAATACCCATCTCCTGTTGCTTTGCTTGGTCAAATTTTATTTGAAGTTCTGGTTTTCCAGGTCGGAAGTTAATATCAACATCTTTTAAACCTGGATACTTCTTTAGTTTTTCAAGTAGCTTAATACCCAATTGCTCTAGCTGCTTTTGATCTGTTCCTACTAGATTGACGTTAAAGGGTCTCATTCCTCCACCAACAGCATCATAATCTTTTACTGTTGGAACAGCCGATTCATATGGCTTAAGCTGTCCACGAATTTTTTCTTTCGTTTCTGATGTATTTAAACTTCTTTGTTTAGGCGGAACAAGTTTCACATAAAAATCTGCAACATTCGATTCTCCATCCGCATTTCCAACAGTCAAAGCCGTAACTTCGACTTCCTTATTTTGGCGAAGAATATTATCAACTTCGAGAGATAGTTGGGCCATTTTCTCTAATGATGTTCCAGGCGGAAGAGTGAGTCCCACCATAAACTCACCTGATTCTTGTGGCGGCAAAAATGTTTTTGTAACAAGTCCTGCCGTCATAATACTCCCTACAAATATGAGAAACGAAATCCCAAGTGTCAAAAGAGGGCGCTCTACAACTTTTTTCAATACAGATTCGTACAGATCTTCTAAACGTGTCTGAAACCTGTCAAATGGCAAAATAAACTTCTTTTTAAACCAACCCACATTCTCTTTATCGTGTTCATGCTTGGAGGCAAGATAAGCCGAAAGCATTGGTGCAATTGTAAGCGCATCAAAGAGCGAGATCATCATCGCAAAACACACTGTTAATCCGAATTCTTTAAAGAACTGGCCAACGACTCCTTGTAAAAAGCCCACAGGACCAAACACCGCAATAATTGTAAATGTGGTTGCGATAACCGCAAGACGAACCTCTCCCGTTCCCTCTAATGCGGCTTGCAGTGGAGTTTTCCCCATTTCTAAATGTCTAAAAATATTTTCTCGCACAACAATCGCATCATCAATTAACAATCCAACTGCTAACGTCAGTGCAAGGAGAGTCATAATGTTGATTGAAAATCCTGCGATAGACATTAAGATAAACCCACCAATTAACGAATTCGGAAGAGCAAGTGACGTTATAAATGTTGAACGTCCGCTTGCTAGAAAAAAGTAAACAACCACAATTGCAAGAATAATCCCAATAATAATTGTCTCTGTAACATCTATCACATTGTTACTAATCCACTTTGAGCCATCTCGTACCATTGAAATTTCGCTTTTTTGTCCCAGCTTCTTAAAATCTTGATTAATTTGTTCTACTCGTTTTTTTAAAGCATTCACCACTGCAAGCGTGTTTGAGCCTGACTGCTTATAAACAAATATAAACAAACTCTTTTCACCATTAACATAAGTCCTCGATGTTTCATCTACTAATCCATCTTGTACAAGACCTATATCAGCAACCGTAACCGGTACATCATTACCAAAAAAGTTTACAACAACCTTTTTAATTTCATCTAGGGACTTAAACTCCCCCAAACTTCTAAAAACGAGTTCATTTTTTTCGTCTTTAGATTTACCCAACGGAATATTCTCTCCAGACGCTTGAATTCTTTGAGCAACCTGCACTGCTGAAATTTCATGTGTCCTAAGTTTATTTCTATCTAACGCTACTTGGATTTCACGTTTTCGACCGCCAAATATATCTACAAGTCCAACCTGGTTTACCTGCTCTAATCTTGGACGAATCACTTCATCTGCCAAGTCGTAAAGTTGTTCATCCTTCATTCCCTCTGATTTTACAGATAAAATTAGAATGGGCTGATCTGCCGGATCCACACGACGAATCAGTGGTTCCTCAATATCATCTGGCATATTCGGCTTAGCACGCGTAACCGCATCACGCACTTGATTTTCTGCATACTTAATATCGACATCTAAATTAAACTCAGCAATAACAGTTCCCACACCCTCTCTTGCAATAGCACTTAGCCTCTTGATACCAGAGATGGTGCTAATTTCATTTTCCAAAGGCTTTGCAATTAGAGTCTCAACTTCACTCGGGCCAGCACCTCTATAGGGAACATTTACAACTACCACAGGGAAAGTCACATTCGGAAATAAATCCACTGGGAGTCTGGACATCATAATTGTCCCAGCAATCAACATTAAAATAACAACACTTGTGATAAAAACAGGACGTCGTATTGATAAGTCTGCTAAATTCATTATTGATCCTCTTTATAAAGCTGTAATTGTGTAACATGTGTTTTAAGTTCAACTTCGGTTTTATATTTATTCAACTGAGCATCAACATAATCTTGTTCAAACTGCAAAACTTGAAAAAGAGTTGTCTTACCTCTTCTTTGTCGCAGTCTTTCTGATGTCACCTTTTCTCTTTGTGACTCTTCTAAAATCTCCGCTAACTTAAGTTTCTGAGACAATGTATTGAGTTTATCTGTCAGATCTTTGTAATCTCTTTCTTCTTCTTGAGCTTTTCGCTCTAAATTAAACTTGGCAGCTTGCACTTCTTTTTCATAGCCTTCTTTCATATCTCCTAAAATTCCAAACATGAGCGGGCTTTGAAAGCGTACTCCCACGGTATAATACGGAAAATCATCTGCAAATGCCTCTGATCGAGCCTTTGATTCAGATGCATCTAATCCCGTCCAGCCATAGCTAGCAAAAAGATCTAAACTAGGGCGCCCTCGCTCAACTCCTTCTTGTGCTTGTGCTCTTGAATACTCAAGCTGTTTTCTTGCAGCTCTTACGTCATCACGCGAGCGAGCTGGAGAATAAGGCTTAAGGTTTGGGAGAGTCAGCTTTGGCTCAGATAGATTCTCAACAACAACTTCTGAGTCAACTCCTCTGAGCGAGTTAAATGCTCTCGCCGAAGATCTCTCATCTTGCTCTGCTTGCATTAAGTCAAATTGCCTAAATTCAAAAGCTGCTTTTGCTTGAAGATAGTCAGAACGATCTCCTAAATCTTGATCCAATCTTTTCTTTGTCCAGTCTTTCATCTTTTGGGCAACATCTAAACTTTCCTTTAAAGCACCTAGTATTTTTCGTGAATAAAAGAGCTTTATATACGCCATCTGTGATTCAACTCGGATACCATCAACTTTAAATCTTTCAGCATAATGCGTAGCTAAAGATCCTGAATCAATTCCTGCACGCTTAGCACGTATCTCGCGTCCAAAACCATTTCTCCATAAAGACTGTGTGAGTTCAATCGAAGGATTTCCACCGTAGTACTCTGGAACTGGAACAGCCGCAGAGGTTCCACCGGGTACTGCTATGTCTTTGTAATATTGTTCGTACTTAAGCTGAGCATGAAGACCAAAGGGTGTGTATTGCTCAAGTGCAATCTTATAAGCTTGAGTCTCGGCTCTTGTTCCATTCACACTAGGGGTAAAGGTATCTTTCTCATCTATTGTTTGCGATGCTTGCAAAGTCAATATGGGCAACACCAACAAGTCAGACTCACCATTTCTAAGTTTGGCCCCTGACGAATTTTCTACAGCCGCTTTGTAAGCAGGGTTTTTATCAAAAACTTGTCCTAAATAAGAGTCTATATTCAGACTCTCACTTGCAATAGACAAATCAGAAATTAATAAAATTAGAGCTAATAGCTTCTTCATTTTTCTACTCCATGCAAAAACATTTCAAGTGCAGCTTCAATCATTTCATTTCTATATTTTTCGTCTCTTATGGAATATCCATAGAATTTCTTTTTTAGATGATCTGTACGAATTTCGTGCTGAATGCCTCCCATAAATAGGGATGCAAGTATTTGGGGTTTAATATTCTTTTTTATAAAGCCGTGGTCTTGACCCGACTTGATGAATGAAACAAAAGCTTCATGTAATGTTAAAATTGTTTTTCTAAAAATTTCTAAGACTATAGGATCATCTGATTCAACATCTCTTCTAATGATACAACCTGCATCTGGATTTTCGATTTCATTATGAAGCATTTGTTCTAAAAAAATTCTCAGTCTGTGCTTAAAATCTTCAGCAGACTTTGGCTTAAGAACATATCTCTCTAGAAAATTCATTTTTTCTGCTGCAAACTCATCTAGGCAAGCCTTGTATAAGCCTTCTTTACCCTCAAAGTAGTAACTAATAAGGGCAACATTCACACCTGCCTCTTGTGCAATATCTTTCACACTTGTAGCTGCGAATCCCTTCTTCGCAAATAAAATTCGCGCAGCTTTTATGAGTTCATGCTTACGATCAACACCGGCATTCATTTTGAGCATCTCCGAAATTTAAACATACATTTAAATATTTTAAACGTCCATTTAAAAATACAACTCAATCTATTTTTAGGCCCGCACTGTTAAGTAGCTTATTTTGCGGGCAAAAACATAGTTTTCAGGCCTTTTGTAGAGTCTATTAACTTCAGTTTCTTTCCGATAAGGTAGCATGCTGTTGCTGTTAACATTGTCTTTTGTTTTTGCGAATACTCAACTTCCCTGCAGCTCACAAAATGTTGCAACTTTTGATTCTTTTTGGAGAAGCATCTACGTTAATAATAAAATTGAGCGCGCAAGATTGGATCACTATACTCGCTGTTTAAACCAACAAACCTCCCTCCAAAAGGCTCAAGAAAAAGAGGGTGACCGAAGAAAGCGAATGCTAGAAAGAGGCATTCAAGGTGAACCTCGAGATACGTTTCCAAAGGCAGTTTTAAGTAGATACGAAAATGAAATGCTCATTTACAATACCGCTTTTGAGTCCTTAAGTGGGGTTGATTTAAGTAATGATCAAAACAGAGAACAATTCAGAACACGAACACAAGCACTCTATAAATATTTTGAAGCTTTTAATAAGTGCATTTCAGAAGATTTAGATCGCTCGCTAAATCCAAATAGGATAGAACTGCAATGCCGCTCAGCTGCAGATCTTCAGCGAAGCCGAAGAGAACTTGCAGCTGCGTTTCCAGCAGCAACTGATCAACGATTACGACCGAATCCTGCCCCAAGAGTTGCCGACGTGAAAACAATTTTAGTTTGTCAAAAAATTCAAGCGATTGAAGAA
>CAUJDY010000023.1 GCA_963169805.1 Bdellovibrionota bacterium
CGTAATACTAACTCGGAAAACGCTTTACGATCCCCAGACTTGGCGCGATCACATAACGCCATATCTGTCATTTTTCCCCCTATTCGGCAAAGGGTCGTCGTGGGTAAGACCCTATCACCTGGTCTTTAGGTTAGTGAGAAACCCTAAAAAATAAAAGTCCAGATTGATTTCCTACAGACTTCTTACAAATGAAGAGTTTCAAATACTTAGAGCTAATTTATGGATTACATAAAAACAATTCATCGTGTTTTTTTGGTGAGCACAAGCTTTGCAATGTTCATATTTTTGGACAAAAACAGAGACAAATTGATACCGCTCTAGCCCTTTAGCCGAAGTTCATTTCCTTTTTTTTCTATTTCCCCACAGAGGACTGCAATATCACCGCGCTCATGAGGAAATTCTTTAGAATCACGATGTAAGATAGAGAAAAACTCACGCTCTTCTCCTCTGCAGATCAAAGCTTTACTCTTTCCCTTCTCTTCTAGAACATCTCCAATTATGCGGACTTTTTGTCTTTGAGGTAAAGATAACTCAGGAACTCTTTTGGACATTAATAAATAAGAGAGTGTGAGTGTTTTATTTTTAAAAGGGAGATGTTTCTCTATTCCCAAAAACCAGTCTGGCATATCAATATGTATACGATGATGGCACCAGTCTTTTTGGGAGTGAAGTAGCAGCGGACACTGTCCTTGATGTGTACAAGGAGCCCATGCATAAAAGCCCTCATCAATTAGATTCTGCCTCAAACTTTGCAAACTTCTTGCATCTTGGTGCGTAGAAGGCTCAATAATCAAAATGCTATCTGCCAATTTAAGCTGATTTACAGAGATCGCTTCTGTGAGCGAGTAAGAGAAACATACACAAGATTTATCATCAACTTCTAACTTCTTTACTTGATTAAATGAAACTGAATTTTGGGATTTTATAATGTCTTGAAAAAAACTATGTGCAGTTTGAGAAACCTCAATACCTTGAATTTTTCGAAAAACCTCTCCCAAATGTAGTGTTAATGCTCCCAAACCATACCCGACTTCTATGCAATTTGTATTAGGATCAAAAAAAGAAAGTTTATAGGCTTCATCACATACATACTGCGCTCTTAGATAATTTAAAGGTAAATAATATGCGATCTGCGCTACCTGACACCAGGATTCTTTCCACGGAGTCTGAGCATCTGGGTTTTGAATATAAAAATCAGACATTCTCAAAACAGCATCTGATATTTTTTTTGATTCAGCAATTCCTATACCCAATTTTTTTAATTGAACTTCTACTTGGTTTTCTAAAAATGTGGGTAGCTTATATTTTTTCATTTTTATAATTTACTAAATTGTGGAGACTTTATTTTTTCCATTTTTCTTAGAAAAATAAGCAGCTTGGTCCGCTTTTTCAAATAACTGTTCCCATGACTCCATTGTGGCTTCCAAACAAGCGACCCCAACAGAAATAGTTACTTGCAATCTTTTATCTTTATAATCAAATGGATGCCCCTCAATTGTAGAGCGAATACGTTCCGCAACTTCCACGCCCCTTTGCAGAGGAGATCCAAATAAAATTAAGCAAAACTCTTCTCCACCAAATCTAGCAAAGAAGTCCCCTTTACGAATAAGCTTTTGAGCCACCACAGCAGCCATCTCACGTAAAACATAATCCCCAGCCTGGTGTCCGTGCGTATCGTTGAGCATTTTGAAGTTATCAATATCAAATACAATCACAGAAACAGCAGTTTGAGTCATTGCTCCTTTTTTATAAACCTCTTCTCCTTGCGCAAGAAGAGCTCCTTTATTAAATATCTGTGTTAAAGGATCAATCTGCGATTTATCAAAAGTTGCTTTTGTAGAAACAGATTCAATATTACCACGTGCTAAAAATTTAAAGATTACACTACCAACTTTGATTTGCTCGTTGTTCAGAAGCTTTCTTTTGTTATTAGGCTCAAGTTTTTCTCCGGCAACTTCTGTTCCATTCGTGGACCCTAGGTCTTCTACAAGAACTTCAGTTCCGTTTAAAGTAATAACTGCGTGCTTTTTACTCACACTTCGATCCTCTACAAAAATATGAGAATCTGGGCTTCTTCCAATACTCATATTAGATTTTTCTATTGTCCACTGCTTACCAATCAAAGCAGATGGACCAATCAGCATCACCAATGCTGGAGGAGAGTTTTGAGCTTCGCTCAGACGAATCTTAAACGTCTCACTTGTGACAACGCTCGTCTTTTCATCATTATCAGATGTCATGAAATATCCTATGTTGTTAAGACCTTCATACTATCGTAATTGAAAACATTAGGATGCACAAGAATGCGAGCGTAGGGATAAACTCAGGACTTAGACTTAAGTAGGTCTACAGCTATTTTTTTAGACAACTCAACGCCAGGTTGATTGTAAGTGTTAATGTTATGGTGTTTTCCAAGCATTGCCACACACATTTCAAAGAAAACAAAATACAACCCAACACTCTTTTCAGAAAAATCCTTCATTTCTAGAGTCACAGAATGAACACCTTCATTTGCAAGAGCCTTCTGTGTCCCAACGTACTGAGCTTTTAATACTTCACCTAAAGAACGCCCTTTTAAATATGATATATTCTCAAAATGAATGTTCTGAAGCTCACGTCCGGCTTGCTCACTTTGTAAATTACGTATGAACACAAGAAATTTATCTTTTTGTCCTTCAATAATTTGCTGAAGTACAGAATGTTGGTCGTTTGTTCCAATCAAAGGCAAAGGTGTGCTTGCAAAGGATGCTTTTTCTCCGTTAAGAGTCTGTCTTTTTCCTAGAGACTCGGACCAGAGTTGCTGAACCCATAACCCCATCTCTTTTAGTAAGTCAGAGTAGGCCCAAAAAACGGTTATCATTTCTTGTCTACCAAAACTCATAATGATTTGCGCACAAAATTCCGCACACTCAGATTTATACTCTGATATCAACTTTCCACCCGCCACAAGATCTTGAATCTGAGTCTTCATAAATAAAGCGGGATACAAACCCACTGCCGATAGCACAGAAAAGCGCCCACCAAGCTCCAGTGGAATCTCTAGTGTAGGAATATTGTTTTGTAAGGCCCAATCATAAAGTGGTGACGTTTTTTCTTCAGTAATAACAGTGCAATTTTTTGAAATATTTAGAGATCTTGCTAAAAATGACTCCTGCAAGAAACTCAGCTGCGCAAGCGTTTCAAGAGTTGAACCACTCTTTGAGATCACAATAAAATGAGTCTTATCATCAAGATCCCGAATGCTCTCAGAAAATTCATAGGCATCAACATTCTCAAAAAAACGTAAAGGACCTCTAAATATCTGGTTGAGTGCCCGTGCCCCGAGAGAGCTACCACCGACACCCAAGACAACAACTTGCTCTGATTTTGCAAAGCGTGAGTAAACTTCCTGGCACTGGGTAGTTAAATCTTTCTGATCTAAAATCTTTAAGAACGCAGGCTGCTCTTGCTTGAGAATTTGGTCAAATATTTTCTCAAAATCAGCCTTCAATTTTTGATCGGTTTTTTGTGTCAATTCAAGCAAACGCATAATAAGATGTTAACCAGAATTTTTAAGTAATGTCGACATCTTCTTCAATACGATGGTAGCCTCTCCACTGCTTCAGACGCCCAATAGGTTGGTTTGCCCCCTCAGGATACTCCAAAAGTACATACGTCAGCTTTGTAAGTTTGCCAAAAGAGCTTAAATCCATAGATGTCAGCTCTGTCCAGGTTCCCGTATTAAAATACTGCTTTCCCTGCTGTAAATTTCGGTACCTGTACACATGAGAGTGCCCAAAAACCACTGTATGAACCCTCTCATCTTTTAAGATTTTATCAGCGGCTGAGTCTAAATTTGGAAAGATCGTCTTTTCTACAATAACCTTTGCCAATTGTTTCCAAGAAAATCTCTTGCGAGGGTCTGGAGAGAAAATTGTTTGCAGTAAGAAAAACCATAATTTAAAAAATGTCTTTATAGAAAATCTCGTCTCTTGAATTAAAATCCAACGGATAAATGCTTTGAATGGACGTACTTTATCTATATGTGCGTGTTCTTTTTTAACTTTCAAAACAAATTCAACAAAAAAGAAAGATCCAAAGGGAAGATTCAAGATAGGTTCAGGAATATCTTTTTTTACAAAGAATTTCTTAGGATCAATACGATTTGCAGGTTCATGCATATGTCCATGCTCAATATGTACCCCATCAAAATAGTACACAATGTTTCTGTAACGAACATTTGTTCCAACAATAGCATTCAAATATTCTCGCGCCTGTGGCCAAAGCATTCCTTGGTCATGATTTCCAACCACGTAAGTAATTGTGTTTCGTCCGTTTTTAACAAATTCTCTTAACGCAGCAAAAAACCTAGGATGTCCATCTACAATTCTTTTGAGAATATTGAGAGTGATCGGCTCCGTAATTACAGATAAAAAATGCCCCTTGTAGTCGACTTGAAGAAGATTTAAGATATCACCATTCATAATGAGCTCAACTTCTGAATCTTGATACTCACCCGATGTATAATAATTTAAAAACTCCGAAAATTTATCATCAAAGTAAAACTCTTCCAAAGAATTGATATTACCATTTGAAAGCACCTTTCCTGCTCCTAGGTGCAAATCGCTAACGATAAGTTTTATTTTTTTTGCTGCCATACTGGAGTGGTATCCTAACTTGCAACGTATACTATATTACGACTCGATTTTTTACCACAATACATTGCGTGATCTGCAACTTGTATAATCTTTTCTTTGGTTTGAGCATGGTCTGGGAAGCAAGCAACACCTATACTCAAAGTCACATGAATAGATTTACCTTGAATAAGAAACGGCGTTGCAGCAACTGTGTCACAAATTCTTTTAGCCACGTTCATAGCCTGCTCTGTTGTTGTATTGGTGAGAACTGTTAAGAACTCATCGCCCCCATACCTAAATGAAAAGTCCACAGCTCGAATGGCCCCCTTAACAATAACACCAATTTCTTTTAGAATTTGAGATCCTACCATGTGTCCATTATCGTCATTTACATTTTTAAAATGGTCGACATCGATAAAAAGCACACAGAACGACATATTTGTTCGCTTAAACCGCTCGATCTCTTGATCCAGTAGAATATTAAGATACCTTTGGTTATAAAGCCCAGTCACATCATCAATAAAATTGAGCTGTTGAACCTCTGCTAATTTTTCAACCAAACTTATCAACCCTGCCACTCGATGTGTAAAGAAATGTCTAATTGTCTCATTCTTTGGAATCTCTGTTTTTACATTAACAAAATAAAAGCAAAAAAACTCTTTAGTGTGGGCACCGGGAATTTTGAGCATGAGATCAGCGCCATTCATTGCACAAAGAGATTCTTTAAAATTCGTTTTTTCTTGTATTTGACGTATATTTTTAAAATCTACCACAGAGGTTTTTTTGAAAGACAAAAATTTTTGCTTTCCTTTTGGCTTAGCAAAATCCTTCTTCCAAAAAAATATTTGATCCGTATTTAGCAGTTTATCAAAAAAAGAGAAGAACTCACCATAAGATCTAGGAGATTCCGTTTTGAGAATACTCGCATGGAGTTTTTCAAACTCGTCAACAAGATCCCTAAATTGTTGTTCAAACACTTGTTTTGCCAATTTATGATCCTGTTTTCTTTATTTCCTCTAACGCCTCTTCATGCTCGAGTATATTCAGCGCTAGTTTTAATGCCTTAACTGTTTTCCTCATTTGTTCTTTTTGAACCTGAATCTCTTGATTCATTTGCCGCCCTTGAGCTTTATAACTTTCAAGTTCATAATTCAAACGATCAATTTGCTTTTTGAGATCCAGTAGAATTTCATCTTTATTAGATATAACAGCATCTTCTTCGAGTTGCAGAATTTCTAAGCGATTCATCAACTCTCTTTCGCGAACGCGTACTTGTTGAATTTTCTCATTCATAATAGCTTGAAACTCTTCATTCTTCTTTTGTAATACAGTTTTTTCTTTTTCCAACTCTTTAATAATCTTTTCTTTTAAAATTAGATCATCCTTAAAACTTTCTTTTTCTGATTTCATTTGCTGTACGAGTTGGTCATATTTTGAGAGCATTTCATCATACTTTTTCTGTAGTACATGAGCAGAAGATGCCAAAGTATCATTTTCTGAGGTGGCCTCATCTAGCTTTGTCTCAAGCAGCTTAATTCGATCTTGCGCGAGCCTTAAATACTCAGATTGTTTAAGCGCAGCCTCCACAGAGATCATAGATGGATCTAGCATTTCTGAAATATTCTTTTTTGTAGGCTGTTGATGCAAAACTCTTTCTTTTTTTTCTAGAGCGGGAGCTGGTTTAGGTTCACTTTTATTGACTTGAGAGTCTGTCTTGTGTGTAGTTGTTTTCTCTTCTTTTTCTTCTTTTACAATAACTTGATCTTCTGTTCTTTTAATTGTTGCATCTAGAGCCTCTGACTCTAACTCCTGAAATGACTTTTCTTTTTTATCAGCCTTCTTGGCATCGAAAGCAGGGATATCTTTTGGAATATTTTTGAGATGACTTCTTGTTTTATCGTCTTTTTCAGGCAATAGCATTGTTTTATCAGGTGATGAAGAATCATCATCTAATAAAAAACTTGTGAAATCTTCTTTTGTCTTTTTGCCTTTTTGAGCAGACATATTCAGTTAAGTTATCGGAAGCTCTGATAAATAAGAGAATATGACTTAAGTCTATTATTCGATGCGAATTGTATTCATATACTGCTCAAAGCGAACACTTACTTCGCCTTCCGTCAGGTTGATAAGCCTGTTCAATCCAAAATCCTCAACAGTGAAGGATGCAATCATAGCACCCTCCAAGCAAGCTCGCCTTAAGTCTTGGGGATTAAGATCTAGGCCACGTTTTATGATATGCCCCATAAAACCAGCTGCAAATGAATCACCTGCACCCGTAGGATCTACGATATTTTTAACTGGGAATGCAGGTAAAGCAAAATACTCTCCCTTAGAATAAAGTAAAGCACCATACTCACCTCGCTTAATCACAACAACCTGAGGACCAAACTGAGACAAAACACTGGCTGCTCCCACGGCATTACTTTCGCGTGTGATCATAAGAGCTTCTGTTTGGTTCACAAATAAAATGTTTGCCTTCTTAAGAACTTTTTTAAGATCATCGTACTTAGTTTCAATCCAAAAATTCATTGTATCAACAGCTACGACTTTTGGGTTATTAGCTTGCTCAAGAACACTCAATTGAAGCTTAGGATCTATATTTGCCAAAAATAAAACATCGCAACTTTTATGAGCTGCAGATAACTGAGGATTAAACTTTTCAAAAACATTGAGATGAGTTGCCAATGTTTGAGCCTCATTCAAATCTTCTTTGTAGCGGCCCTCCCAGTGAAATGTGAGGCCATCTTGTCTTTCGATTCCTGAAACATCCACTCCACGTGTCGCCAAGATTTCTATGTGAGCATCTTCATAGTCTGAACCAACAACGCCTATTGTTTTTACCGATGCATATCTCGATGCTACAAGAGAAAAATAATTTGCAGATCCTCCAAGGCATTTCTTTTTAAATCCCGCTGGAGTTTTAATTGAGTCAAATGCTAAAGATCCTACTACAAGCATGTTATTCATTTATTGAATTCCTTTATTATACGAGCCAACTCAAAATAGGGTTGTATTCTTAACCTAGTTGAGTCAACTCGGGAGTTGTCATTACGTCTGACGTCATATGCGTAGGTTTTCCTTCATAGACAGACCGCAGTTGCCCACAAGCTGCATAGATATCTCTTCCCATCGTTCGACGAATCAAAACGTGCATGCCCATTTTCATCAAGTGCTCTTGAAATTCAAATACTTTTTTGCTGGCCGGGCGTTTAAATTCAGATCCGGGGTGTTCATTAAATGGGATCAAATTAATCTTACTTGGAATACCTCTTGTAAGCTCCTTAATACGCTTTGCATCCTCAAGTGTGTCATTGACATCATTTAGCAGAACATATTCAAAAGTGATTCCATCCTTAGCAAGCTCATAGTACTCACGACAGCCTTCCATCAAAACTTCCAGAGGGTATTTTTTATTGATGGGCATTACAAAATCACGCATCTCATTGGTTGTTGCATTTAAGCTCACAGCCAGACGCGCACCACTCTTAGCTATATCCTTTAAACCTGGAACGAGACCTGAAGTAGAAATTGTCACTCGCTTTCTTGAGAAATTTAGCCCCCACTCTGAATTAAGAATTTTAATGGAATTAAAAACCGCATCTGGATTATCCAGTGGCTCTCCCATTCCCATAAACACTACATTCGTAATTTTTTCGGGAGCTATTTTTTCGTTTACAACTTGAAATTGAGAAACAATATCTCCAGCCGATAGTCTTTTTTGAAGTTTTTGTTTTGCAGTAAAACAAAATCGGCAGGCCATATTGCAGCCAACCTCAGAGGAAACACATAATGTAAGGCGATCTTTTGATGGTATAAGAACGGCTTCAAAAGTCATTCCCTCTGCTAACTTGAATAAAAACTTTTGAGTTCCGTCGATCGCACTCTTTAAATGTGAGACAAGCTCTGGTCTACGAAACTCAAACAACTTTGGAAGCTCTTCACGAAACTCCTTAGACAAATTGGTCATTTGACTGAAATCGGCCACGCCCTTTTGATAAACCCACTGATAGAGCTGCTGAGCTCGGTATTTTTCTTTTCCAAAGCTTTGGATTTTTTCTTTGAGTTGATCCATTGTAAGATCAAAAAAATTGATTTTTGCTTCCGAAACGGAAGTATCTTGGATATTTTCCATTGAACCTTTCTGCCCTTGTACCCAGTTTTTAGGATACGGCACGCTTAGCTCTGCCAATTCAAATCAGCACATGCACAGCGGAATGGTCGTTTTAGCGAAAATCTCTACCGGATGCAACAGGTACCAGGTCGCTTTTCCGAATTATGGGGGTTAAATTTGATTTGAAGGATGCAAGCTTGATTATTTTACTATTTTACTATGTCGATCGAGCTTTTAAGTTCGTTTAAGTCACAAGTCGCACAACCAATCTTAGCCACGACCACACCTGCGGCATGGTTTGCTAACAGAGCACTCTCTTTTAAAGAAACACCAGAGGACCATGCAAGCGCAATAGCTGCAATAACAGTATCGCCTGCCCCAGTCACATCAAACACGTCTCTAGCAAAAGTTGGAACTCGTTCATTTGATTTTTTATCAAAAATACTCATCCCGTCTTTTCCACGAGTCACAATCATTTGCTCTGAGCCGATAGCCTTCATCAAAGCCAG
>CAUJDY010000024.1 GCA_963169805.1 Bdellovibrionota bacterium
GTGAATTTTCATCGTTAAGAAACCTCTATTCTACTAGGTGCCAGGCACTTGGAAACGTTTCCAAGTGCCTGGCACCTAAGTGTTGCAAAATTGTTGTGTGACCAAGGAGTTACCAGTGATGACGCAAAATTGGTCCAGCTCAATTTTACAACGTTTCCGCAACGTTTGTTAAGACTTTCCAACAATCTAACATTCTGAAATTATTATATTTTTTTAAATATTTTCTTTCTGCAGCGCCCAAAAACTGGCATACACCTTGTACTAAGGAATGGTATGAAAACATTTATTTATAACTTAAGCACCCTCTTAGTAGTTGTATCTTTACTGTCGCAATCATGGGCACATGCTGCTCCACAAAGAGAGCCAGCTCAACAAACTGAATCGACTCAAGAATCTCAATCCCTATGGAAAAAAGCAACGGGCATGTGGGACAGATTAATGTTTGGTATGCTAACCATGCAAGCGGAACTCACTTCACCACAACTCCCACAGTATGATGTGAATGCTCCCGAATCAGAAAAACTCCAGGTTCGCGAAAAAGCATTAAAAATGTTTTTTGATCACTACAGCCAAGGCAAAGATCTTGTTAAGGATACGAACACTTTAATCCGTTTGATGACAATATTCAAAGATATGGCCGCATGGCACCAGGCTGAATCCTCTAAAACAGCAGCTTTTATTGCCGAACTTGAGATTGCACAAAATAAAGAAAAAACTTCCGCTGAGCTTGTGTCTCTCGCAAAAACTCAACTGAATATTTCTGCAGACATTATTAGCTCCATAGCAAAAACGCTTGAAGCTGATTTGGTGCTTTTACAAAAATTTAAATCTGCAGGAATCGAACTCTCTCTCCCTGCACGAGATCCTCAAACAGGAAAATTCCTCATTAAATCTCAACAAGAGAATATGTTCTTGATGTTTTTCCAGAGAACACTCAATCACAACCAATTGATGGCAGATGCACAAGATGGCAGAGATGACATTCTCAACAATAAAAACTTATTTACTCACAACCCAGTCATAGCAGCTAAGACAGATGCAGAAATTTTAGCTCTATTTGAAAACTTTCGATCTAGCCTACAACAACTCGTGCAAAGAATGGCTGGTCACCTAAAAAATCCTTACATGAATAAGCAACTTCAACAGGCATTTGCAGATTCTGAACAACTGTTCCGACATATCGACAACCGCGTAAGTCAAATCAAAGCGAGCATGCGCAAAGCCAATGGAACTCCAATTACTCAAAGAACCGACGCTCAAGTACAGCTTGGCAAACTATTTGATAAAAATATCCAAAGATACGCTCAGATTTTAAACATGTATTTACGTGAGTTGCGAGTTGCAATCCAAGCACAACAAAAAGAATCTGAATTCCAAGCAAAAATTCGCGAGACTTTACCAAAAACATTTTTGGAAGGTGCTCGTGGAATGCCAGAGGCTGTAAAAGCAGATATCAAAAGTATTCCACAGATTCCAAACGCTCTAAGAAGAACAGCCCAGAGACTTTGGGAAACATGGTTTGGATCTAAACCTACAACAGCTGCACCAGGAACTACTACTGAAGATGGCCGCACTGTTATTACAGAGCAAGATCTGACAGCTCGTCATGAAGGTAAAAACCTTTGGGAAGTCTTAAGAAACACTTGGTTAGAGCTACAAAAGAAAGGCTACATTGATTACTCTGGAAAAGAAATTGTAGATGGAAAAGAAGTTGCTACTTTTAACAGACCTGTAAGAGTCACTCTGACAACTCAGGATGTTCAAAACTTACCACAAGAAATTCGCGCCGTTGATCTTGCAGACTTGGATCGTATCGTTCGACGCGCTTATGATCCCGGAACTTCTGAGTCTACAAAAAATCTAATTCTCATGCTTAAAGACAGCTCATTAACAGACTCTCAGCAAAGCAGAGTTTCTCGCGCAACTGTGCGTGAAGTTGAGTCATCCAACGGTGGCCGCACACGCCTCATTGAACTAACTGCTACAAATGGAGAAAAAGTTTTATTGGATTACACTGTTGATCCAGAAATTGCGATGAAGAGCTCGTCTCCAATGGCTCTTACTCCTCTACATAAAAACTTAAGTGATTCAATTGGCCATGCCGTTAAAGGATTTCCGCTTGAAGCTGGGCCATTTTACTTAGGCCTTCTTGCAAATACATGGTTAAACTTTATCCAAAGTTATGAGTCCGATCCCATGGCATTTGAAAGATTTTTCCATGAACTGACAAGCATTCCAGGACAAATTGGTTTTGCTGGATTCATGGTTGGTAACCACTTTGGACAAACAATATTCAAAGAACTTTTAAAAATTAAAAACGATCAAGATTTTGTTAGAAGAGGAATGGCAACACGACTTTTCATTCAAAACTTTTCTATGGCAATGGGGTCTGTGTTCTCTAATATCACACACGATCTAATTGCTTTAACTGCTCCGTGTGCAAAAACGCTTTATCAAATTAATTTTGATGACGAAATCAACAGAGACGAAGCTCTAGCTCCATGCCAAGAAGCATATGCTGCAGTAATCAACTCCGATAAAATTCACCAGTACATTCAAATGAGCTTAACAGTAATGGCGGCATCTTTAGGTGCAGCTGCCGTACAAGGTTTAGCTGCAGGTGCTGTGAAGTTTGGAACAAAGCGCTCTACAACACTTAAAGGTTTTGCTGTAATGTTTGAAGGTGTTTGGAAATCCAAACCTATGCAGTACAGAATTGCTCCAGGATTAGTCGCAAAGTATGCACAAGCAGTTTACAGTGATACTAAAAAAGCTCAAATGTTAATTGCAAGAACACCAACACCAGCAGGACTTATTATGACTGCTGCTCACTTAGTGTTATTCTTCCAAGCCGATGCTCGCGCAAATCCATACATTCATAAGTTTGAAGAGACCTTATTAAATAGCGGAAAAGAGCTCAATGATACTCGAAATGGATTAGTCAGAGCACACAACGAACTTGTAAAATCTGATTTTGCCCTCAAGTGCGACAGAGCAAATAACTATGAAAATTATGCTAATAAACTACAAGCACATAAATATAGTGCGCGCGATGTATTTTACACAGCACAAAACAAAGCTTTTGATGACAGCTGTAGAGAACTTCCAGAGCAACTTAAGGAGTACAAAGAACGCAACATGATGTGGAGAGATACCCTCATGTACAAATTCAACATGGGTTACTACTCTTGGCAGCAGTTTTTCTCTGAATTTATGACTCAATATCTTGTGGTTAAAAAGTTCTACGGGGACCTGTTGCACTATGCTTACAACGACCCTACTACCGACGATAATTTAAAACCATATGTAAATCCTCTTTTCCAAGATGATCCTCTTTATGGAGTAATCCCACACATACAAGCTGAACCAACAGAGCAAATGCTATCTCCAGATAGTGAAGAGGAATTGCCAGGCGTAACCAGCGCTATTCGTATTCAGAACGATCCAAATGAGGGTGAAAGATTTTTTATCGAACAGGAAAATGGAGAGGGACCTCACTTTATCAAGAAGGTTGAACTAGAAAATGCCAAACTTGCAAGACTTGAGCTTGCTGCACAACTCATTGATAATCACATTGCAGAAATAAATAAATTTACTAGCGCAACAGTCAAGATGGGCAACATAGAAACAACTCGCCCAATTGGTAATAGAGACGGCGTGAACGCTTACATTAAGAGACTTGAGACTATCAAATCCAAGTTCTTAGGCTTTAACTATGAAACACGAGATTTTACAGGAATTATTGAAGGTATTAATTTACTCAATCAAACCTACGATAGTTACAAAAGATTCTACATCAAAGAAATTATTGGTGATGGAGGATCAACTCGTAAGATGGTACTTACAACAGATCATGGTCACATCAGAAACTCTATTTTAAATCTTCGTAGATTTATTGGAAAACCAAAACCCCTCAAAAAAGGCGAGGCTTTCCTTGTTCGTTTTGATGACTGGGTCAAAGCTAACTATAAAGACACTCTAGAGTTACTAGCTAAGAAAGGTTTTAACGGCAAAGTTTCTGAGGCAATGCTTTGGAACTCTTTCTGTGGACTAGATTACAATAGCGATTACGTAATGAGATACGAGCGTGGCCATGAACAGCGCGGCGCTACCCTAAACTTAGGCTTTAAAATTCCACTCCCATGGAAAGATGGAACAGGACTATCCTTCTTGTCTCCTAAAATCATTGATCCTTACTTTGATTACGCACTCATCAACAAACAACTTGGGCAAATTTGCCATACAGACAGATTCTACAAAGGATTCACTTTAGGATTACTCTCTGGGGAATCTATAAGAACATCTTTTGATGTAAATAGAAAAGTTGTAGTTGATATTCCAAATAACATGTCCTCAAACAAAGGAACAGTCCTTCATTCCTCCCCACGTTACCATTACTCTGATGTTCCAGTTGTTAAAGGAACAGATAGCAAAGGAAGAATGATTGTAGGGAATGCAGATCCAGTACTTGTTGGAAGTTTCCACAAACGCCAGTACGACAATATGCTTGAATTCCTTGTCGACAATATTGATCCTCGCATCTTTGATACAAAACGCTCTGGTGGAAATCTTGACGACTGGTGGAATAAACATGTGAGCCCTAAAATTGATAAGGCTTTTGAATCTTATGAGCAGTCTTACTTTAAACTCATCGATGATCAGTTTTCTAAAGCTCTTTACTCTGAAGACGAAAACGGAAATCCTTTCTCGCTTGAAAAGCTCCTCAGTGGAAAATTAGAGCGTACGTTCTATAAACTACCAAACTCACTAGCACTTGCTTATATAGATGAAGTGAACGTGTATCTTGGAATGCTACAATCTACTTTTAGAAGTACTCAAAATAAAAAAAGAGAGATGATTAAGCAAAAGGTAGCTCAGCTTCCGTATGAGCAGCTCAAATTAGTTGATGAAAAAGGCCAAAATGTATTGTGGCAAGAACTCAAGAAAACAGGAAGCTTGGCTAACACTCTTAAGACACTTGTAACTCGAATTGAAACAGCAAACACAGAAGCAAAGGTTTCAGAAGATGCAAGAGCACTCGCAGCACTTGCAATTCAATTAGATCGCGATGAAGCTAAATTCAATAATCATTTAAAGAGCCTCAAGGCAGGTCTTGGACAAATGATTTATAGCCTTGCAGGTCAAATTGAAAAAAGCAAAGCAGGAACTAAGCATGAAGCTCAGTGTATTGGTATCGCTCAATATTTTGGACCTGTAATGGTACACTTTGAAGCGGTTATTAAAGCTCTAGATTTATACCTTCCGACAGAAGAAGGCCAGGACTACGCAACTCACCCTCTACACTATTTGCTGAACATGCAAAAATATGGCTATGCAGAAATGGATAGCTCTAGCACTCTTTTCCAAAGCTTTTTACAAGCTTCAACAGCTGCAGTAAATGCTGATATTGATTTGAAAAGAAAGTACGGAGAAGAAAAAGGTATGGCTTGCTATGCTCAAGTGAACTTAAAAGGTCAGTATGAAAGCTTCTACAGAGGTAACATGACTGAGGACAACCTCTTCAACCTTAATATTCAAATACCACAATCTCATCTTACTAGTGCGTATACGCAAGATTTTATGGTGGGATTACAGGCCGCTATGCAAGCCAACCAAGTTGAAGAGTTTTATAAGCAGCTTAAGTTGGACCCAACTGAAAAACATAAGGCGGAAGTAGCTTATGTTGCAACAACGAGCTTATTTGAGACTTTAGGCCACGTTTATAATCAGGTAACGGTTTTTAAAGCCGCAACTCAAAGACAAGACATGAGCCAATCTGAAATGCAAGAAATGCAGCAAAAGGTTCAGGATGAAAAGAAAGGGCATAGTGGAACAACTCCATTCTCTGGCAATCGATAAATATCCAAGTATATCAATATGTTAGATATACTTGGGCTAGTATGCAGGGGGCACCCTGTATCCACAAGCCAGACAGTCTGTGAGTTTTTTATATTACAAAAGGTTTTAATAGATTAACAAAACACCTGATTATATAATGTTCAGGTACAAGTACGGAGGATAACTAAATGACAAGCAAACTATTAATTACATTCGCTGCATTAGCAGTAGTTGCATCAACAGATGCATTCGCACAAAGAGCACAAAGACCAGTAGAACCAGGCAGAGGTGGACAAGTTACAGATCCATCTAAACCAAGAGAAGAACGCACTCGTGAACAGCGCAAAGAAAACCCAGGCCTACAAAGAGCTGGTGTAGCTGCAACTCAAGGCGATGTTTCTGCATTAGCAAGAGTTGTTACAAAAGACGTAAAAGGACCTGCTGCTGCAAAAATCAACGAACAATTAACATCACTTATGACAAACTTTGAAGGAGTTAAAAAACTATTAGAAGTTGTAGACGCAAAAATAGGTGAAGCAGCTCCTGCAGGAAAAGCAGTGAATAACGCTCAAGCAGTAAAAAATCTTTTAGTAGAACTTGGTAATCGTGGAATGTTAAATGAAGCAGGACTTACTTCTTCAAAAACAGACCTTCTTGTTTTCTTAACAAGAGAAGCTTTATCAATTCTTCAAGGAACTCAATCAGCATCTTTCATTGATACAGTGACAAGAATGACTGAATCTGCAAAACAAGGTAAAAGTATCGATGACATCTTATTTGATGGTATTACTGAAAACGGTAAGAACAAAGAAGAGATGGAAAGATTCTGTAAAGCTTGCCCAGGTGCTTGTAAGTAATCTTACTTAAGAGTTATCTGAAAGACTTCAAAAGCCAAGGTATTAAACCTTGGCTTTTTTATTTTGTAAGGTGCCAGGCACTTGGAAACGTTTCTCAAAACTGTTTCCAAGTGCCTGGCACCTTCTTTAGTATTTTGGTTTTGCCTTAAGGGTTTTAGGATCTACTTCAACTTCAACGCCGGATTCGCGAGCACGACGTTTAAATTCTTCAATAAATGCCTTTTGTTCCAATTCTTTCTTGCGCGTCTCTTCTTGATTGTCAGAAACATCTCTCTGAATATCTTGAGCAGGATCATTGCTTTGGTGTTCAAAGTGGTCTTCTAGGATTGGATCTTCTTTTCTTGGTAAAGGTTGACGTTCGATAAACCCTTTTCTTTTTATGGGCTGAGCTAGTGGATCAACCTGAATTTGATTGTGCTCTTTTCTTAGTTCCGTCTCTCGTTTTTGTCTTTCAATTTCTATTTTCTTGTGAGTTTTTGAAAGATGCTCGTTCACACGCTGCTCAGAATTAACTTGAGCCCACAGCTGTACACCATACAGAACACTTAAAATGATAAAATACCGCCCCATATAAGCAAGTTTACATGATGTGTGTGAACCTACAAAACAAATTGATATAACGTCTCACTTAGAGACACACAGGTGCCTGGCACCTGACTAAACACCCTGGGGAGTTACGAGTGGTAGTACAATAGTAAATGTTGTGCCGTGACCCTCTTCTGATTCTACCTCAATACGCCCATTGTGTTTTTGTATAATTCCATATGAAATACTCAAGCCCAGTCCTGTTCCTTGACCCACCGGTTTTGTTGTAAAGAATGGATCAAAAATATGATCTTGAATATCTTTTGGAATACCCTTGCCTGAATCTTTAACAGACACCCTTACCTCAAGACCCTTTTGAGCAGTTTGAATCCAGATATCACCCTTACCCTCTATGGATTGAATCGCATTTGTGATGATATTCATGAAAACCTGATTAATTTGGCCTGGGTAGCAAAAAATATTCGGAATTTTTCCGTATTCTCGATGAATAGTAATACGCCCTTTGATATCAGAAGTTAGAATATTTAAAGTGCTTTCCAGACCTTCTTCAAGATTAAATTCTTTTCTGTCATTCTCATCTGTACGAGAAAAATTACGCAAGTTGAGAACGATATCCCGCACTCTTTTTGCTCCATCCTCACAAGATTTGATAAGCTGCGGGAGATCTTTTTCCATATACTCAAAATCCACCTTCTTTTTGATTTCCTCAATATCAGATGGCTTTTTTTCTATTTCGTGGATCATGCCTATTAGCTGGTCCGAGTATTCTTTAAGATGATTCATATTACTATGAATGAACCCAATTGGATTGTTTAGCTCATGAGCAACGCCTGCCACAACTTGCCCCAAACTTGACATTTTTGCTGAGTGAACCAACTGAGACTGGGCCTCCTGAAGCTCTTTGTTTGTCTGTTCTAACTCCCTTACTTTGGAAGTCAGTTCATTCTGTACATGAGTAACTTTTTTGGACATTTCGTTAAAACTTTTAGTCAGTTCTCCTATTTCTGTAGATGCCTCATGGAGTATGTAAGGATTCTCACCGCCCTCTAACTTCTTTACTGCTTGAATCAAGGAATTTAAAGGTCCAAATAACGCTCGGCTGACAATCCAAATTACAATCAAAACAAAAACAATCACTATTGCAACAACTGTAAAGACAGCTTTATTTATACGACTTGTTGTTGCCAGAATATCTTCTTGAGAAGTCGCCAGTCCTAAATAAATTTTATTTTCTTTTGTCTCAAGAGACCGAATGAGCATTGCAAAAGTTGACCCTCTGTTTTGCAACTCAAGATATTTAACGTTCTGAAAATCACCACGTTTAAAAACATCAGACTTAACACCTAAAAAGTCTTTCTCTGTAGACTGGATAACTTTTAAATCCTTATCTAAAATAAAAAACTCTAAAGCATATCGCTTTTTTAAATTTAAAATAAACTCTTCATCAACTCGTACGACTTCTTGTAAATAACCATCTAATTTACCCTTATTATTAATGACCTTTGTATAAGATATAAGATCAAAACCATGCTTTGAGTTTATATCTCGGACTATAAGAGGGCTTTCTTTTGCTAAACGCTGAAGCAATTGTGGGTTCAACTCATAACCCATTTTGTCCTCTTCTAGAATAAACCCATCCATGTCCTTCTTCAGAGATGTTAATTGCTCGGCATCCTTATTAAAAAAGGAAACTTCATCAATATATCCAACCCTAAGCCAATCGTTTGCCATTCTCTTTAGTTGAGGCAAACTACGTGTTGAAATATAGAAAGACAACGTTGCATCTGCCACATGTGATTCTGCAGATGATTTTAAGTAGAGATTCATATCATCAATATTTTTTTGTACTAAAATAAAATTATCATTGAGTCGTTTGAGAGTTTGGTCGCTATATACTTTTTGAAACTGAACTAAACTGTACCCAGTTATAAATGCAAGAGGAACGAGAGCAAATAATAAAAACCAAATAACCAAGAGTGCTCGTATTGAATTCTTAGGAAATAGGTTTTTCACTACGAAATTCATTGTTTTCTTTCTTCAACCCACAAGATAAAACGCTCCACTCCCTCTGGCATAACTCTTGGATGGTCTGATTTTACAATGTTGAAATCGCTATATTTTTTTAGTTCTTCAGTTACGAGGCCATAATTTTGTTTGGGTATAGTAAAGTGAAAATAACTTCCACCCTTACGTCTCCAACCCAATTCCACCTCGCCTGCCTTTTTCCCGCCATTTGTTTCTAACAACTGCACAATCTGGGGCGTCACTTCATCTACATTATCAACAAACATAACAAGACGATATACGTAGCCTTGCTTTTTAACTGGCTTTACAACGATAGATTCTGGGAGCGGAGCAGATGTCTGCGAACCTGGAGTAGCAACAGCCATCACATCAGGTTTGACGACCTTATCTTCTACTAGAACAGATTCTTTTACTTTAGGAGCTTCTGGCGGATTAACCGCTACTTTAGTTTCAGCTGACTGCTGGGCAATGTGAGACTGATCGACATCAATAGATTCTTCTTTTTGCTCTACCTCAATATCATTGCTTGTTTCAATTTTTCTAACGACAAGAGAATCTTCTTGGCCTTTAAAAAGCTCCGGCACCTGTGTCACAAATAATGCAATGGCTACAGCAACCACAACAGCCTCAAGACCCCATTTGACGGGCTGAGGAAGTTGAGTAAATCCTAACTTAGAAATTAGCTTTTCCGTAGGCTTTGGTTGGCTAGAAATCGCCTCTATCAGAGGAAGTGAGACCTTAATTTCTTTTAGTTTCTCGCAGTAATTCATACCCAAGGTCAGTTTTTTTAATTCATCGCGAACTCTTGGCGAGCTTGAGAGGCACTCTTCTACTGCTTGTGATCTTAATGCATCCAACTTGTCTGATTTGTAGTCATAAAGCATCTCCATACACATGAACTCAGATAAAGAACGCTTCTTCATGCATTAACTCCAACAGAGTGTCCTTGTATTGATCCAAGAAGTTTAAGTGCCTTACCAGTTCTATATCGAACTGTGCCTTCTGATACTCCCAATCCTTCGGCTATATCTTTTTCATCAATATCCAGCAAAATAGACCAAATTAAAGTGAGCACAATTATTGACTCTGTGTCCTTGGAAAACTGCCACCACTGCTCAAGCTTGAGTTGGGATGGAATAATCCAGCCCTGCTCTGTTACAGTATTTGGCTGATAACTTTTATTTTTCTTTTTTGAGTATTTCTTCCAGATCTTATGGGTAGAAAAAACCAACATTGGCTGGCTATTCACATTCGAATCTAGATTTTTAATTTTTTTTTCAAATAAGTGAAGAGCCTCTGTGCTTGCAGCAAAAGCCGTTGCCTTATCTGCAAACGCATAAAAAAAGAATAGAGCGACAGATTTCATCTGTGCTTCTGTCATCACTTAATCCACTGTAAGTTGTCTTAAAAGTTTAATCTCTTCTAATACTTTGCCTGACCCCATAACAACACAAGTTAGAGGATCTTCAGAAATAGAAACAGGAAGGCCTGTCCTCTCTCTCAATAAAACATCAAGATTTGCTAAAAGCGCTCCACCGCCTGTTAGAACAATACCATTATCAACAATATCAGAAGCTAGCTCTGGTGGTGTTTTTTCAAGAGCTGTTTTAACAGCATCAACAACTTCAGACAATGGATCCATAAGCGCATCGTGTACTTGTGTGCTTGTAATCTCTATGGTCTTTGGCGCTCCTGCCACAAGATCTCGTCCTTTGATTTCCATTTTCTTTTCTTGTTCAAATGGGTACGCGTTACCAATTTGTATTTTGATATTTTCTGCAGTTCTTTCTCCGATAAGTAAGTTGAACTGACGACGAACATAGTTAACGATTGCTTCGTCGAATTTATCCCCAGCCACCTTGATGGACTTACAATATACAATTCCACCTAGTGAAATAACAGCTACACCTGTTGTACCACCACCAATATCAACAACCATATTTCCGCTTGGTTCTGTGATTGGCAGTCCAGCTCCAATAGCCGCAGCCATTGGCTCTTCAATTAGATAAACTTCTCTTGCTCCCGCTGAGTGTGCGGATTCCTTAACTGCTTTTTTCTCAACCTGAGTAATGCCATAAGGCACACAGATAATTATTCTTGGTCGAATGAAACTCTTTTTTGCACCTGTTGATTTTGCAATAAAGTATTTAAGCATTGATTGTGTAACTTCAAAGTCTGCTATCACGCCATCTTTGATAGGTCTTATTGCAACAATACTACCAGGAGTTCTTCCTAGCATTTCTTTTGCTTCTTTTCCTACCGCAAGAACTCTATTTTGTCCGCCTCGTGCATTTTTTTGAACCGCTACAACAGAGGGCTCATTTAAAATAATTCCACGTCCCTTAGCGAAAACAAGTGTGTTAGCTGTACCTAAGTCTATAGCGATGTCATGAGAGAAATATTCCGATATTTTGTTGAGTAAGCTCATTTTTATTTTTCCCTTTTAAAATAATAGTTTACGCTTCATATTTTTGTAGAGTCAATCTCAAGATGCGTTGCGAACGATCTCCCTTTGAAGTATGCTGTTTGAACTGAAGGTCATTGACAGTTGCTCCATACAATCTGGCAACTCGAAAGATATGCAAAAAGGTGTTAAATGTCTCACATCAAATTCTTCTCAGAAGTAAAAAATTATTTAGAAACCAAGCCCGCAAGCCATAAGCTTTTTAGCTATCTTTCTGACGATGTTGAGATCGGAATAACGATAGAAGAACGCATTGAGTGCTCATATTTTAAACAAAAAAACACTCAAAGCTCTCTACCTGCTCTCGAAAATCGCCCGCCGCGTAAACCAGATGTTGTTTTTTTGTTTAGCGCAGATGCCATAGAAACCCTTTTAAAGCATCCTGGTGATGATTTGGGCGAGTGGATCCTAGAAGTTTTGAAGCTAAGCATGGCGGGGCAGGTTAAAGTACAAGTTCCCGGCCCTCTTCCACGGCTTTTAGTGGCAGGATACGTTCAAGCTCTTCGGGGTTGCTATAAAACTCTTCGTCCCTTCCTAATGTCTCATGGAGTAAATAGTCTGACAAAGATTCCCGAGATAATTTCGAAGCTAAAATCCATGAAGTCGTAGCACCAGGAAACATCCCTTGCTCCAAAGCGCGCACGATAGCATGAAGCTCGCCTCTTCCAAACTGTAAAGGGATGTACTCAGGCTTAGAGTATACTCGAATAACTGCATTTAGAATAAGATCCTTTAAGTTATACACTATTGTTATCTGATCAAAGCGGTACCGCGAAGGAGCAGAATTTTTTGTTGGAAGAATGGTTGCTTGGTAGTTGTTGTTAGTTATTTTTTTGATTTTGAGTTGGAGCCCCAATGTTGAAGCAATTTTTTTGAGTGCCACAGAAAAAACAAGTTTCCCCACCCAATCTGACCACATAAATGGGATATCCTGAATATCCTTATTTAATACAGAAATGGATACAAAATCATGATTTGATTCTGATGGAAGATTTAATCCAATGTACGTATTTAAATCTCGCTGGTACTTCCTCTCTGTCTTAAAAGATTTTTGAGGCATCTCTTGTAGCAACAAATCAAAATTATCTATGAAACCGTCTTCATCAAATTTTTTTGATACGCGATGCACTTGCATATCAAGCCCAAGATGATGCAACCATTTATCAAATGTGTCTTCGAAATTTGTATTAAAGTTTGAATTCGCAGGATTGCAAACTAGAAGAATTGCTAAAATAAAGCCAGTAGCTTTCTTTATCATTCACCCCATCCTTGGTATGAAGTTCAAAAAGAGCAGAAATATTGAGTTCTGCTAAATCAACTTTTTCCAGGATAGCTCAAACTCTTCATGTTTTAAAATAGAATTGATGTTAGATTTGCGTTCGTCCTCACTCCAAACAAGTCTTTTTGCAAATATTTGAGAAAGATCCTCTAACATCTGCTGCCCGTGATCCTTGCGAGAAAGAAATAAAGGGGTCCTTCTGAGATAAAAATCATCTAATCTGCCACATGAGCCTTCATCAATGGCAAAGTGAGCCTCCATTTCCCATGTAGATTTGATGTCTGGACCAAAGTATTGCTGAACTATTTCAAAGGCCTCCATACCATGTCTATCGACTAAAACCTGTATGTCATTTCTTGGAAGCTTTGTCTGCTGAACCAACTCTGAAACTCTTGTCTGTGCTTCTGAAAAAGCGGCTACAGATACTTTGTTATTTAACGCACATTTTGTGTTGGGTGATTTAAATTTTTTTCTTTCTTGAGAGTTAAAAAAAGTTTTTAAAACTTTTTCTACAGTTTGCTCTGCCATTTTTCTATAGGTTGTATACTTGCCACCTGCTACAAATGTCATATTACGAGGATCACAAATAATAACATGCTCACGACTTGTTTTGCTCTCTGTGTCCGAACCATCGTTTACAAGAGGTCGAACTCCTGCATAGGATGCTAAAATATCTTCTCGCTTTAATTTTGCACCCGGAAAATACTGATCTACCACATTTAATAAATATCGTACATCTTCTACATTTGAATGCACATCTTTTGGATCACCCTTGTAGTCTGTATCTGTTGTACCAATAATAATCATTTCATGTCTTGGTATACCAAATATAATTCGATTATCTGCTCCTGTTGCTAGTACAACCGCACACGGAAGCGGCAGTCTATTTCTATCCAATGTAATATGTATGCCCTTGGACGGTCTCATCATCTTCTTCCAATTGCCCAGAAGATTTTCACCCAACTCATCTGTCCACGGCCCTACAGTAGAAATAAAATGCTTGCCTCGGATTTCAAACTCCTCACCACTCAGTGTGTCTCGACATCTTACTGATTGTATTTTTTCATTTTGCTTTACTGCTCCAGTCGCTTTTACGTAGCTCATCAAATCTGCGCCTAATTTCTGAGCTGACCTGAGTGTTTCAATAACAAGTCGGTCATCATCCATATAGGCATCTGAGTACACGTAAGATCCAAGAAGATTTTTGGCTTGAAGAATAGAAATTCGATCCACAGATTCTTTAGCATTTAATCTCTCATGTAACTTTGGAGCTCTGAATAATGAAAGTGCATCATAGAGCCACATCCCTAAACCCATTTTAAACATACCTACGCGGCTTTCCTTATACAGTGGAAGTAAAAATCTAAGTGGGTGTACCATATGTGGTGCCATTTCAAATAGAAGCGCTCTTTCTGACAGAGCTTCAAAAACCAAATTAAATTCTAAATTTTCTAAATACCGAATTCCTCCATGGATTAACTTTGAAGACCGAGAAGACGTGCCTTGAGCAAAATCTTGAGCTTCTACAAGAGCCACCGTCATACCACGACTTGCGGCATCTCGAGCTACTCCCGCTCCAGTTATTCCGCCACCTATAATTACAAGATCATAGGACTTTGATTTAAATTTTTTTATTACTTCTGCTCTATTGTAAAATGCAAAACTCATATTCCCAACTTTGTAGTGAGCACTTCTATCCGATGTGTTTGTTTGTTTAATTTAAATGGAACATCTATTTTGTCAAAAATTGCATTTGGAAAAAATAAAACTCTTTGTAGATGTTTATCTTTGCCATACCTAATGGCCAATTCGATAAGTGCCTTTGCTATATCTGTATTCTCGTAATACAAATGCTCAACCCATAAGTTCTGCGTGTATCCTTCGACAAACAACAGTGGCTGGGCTAGAAAATATCCTTTAATAGTCTGCATATCTTCGGAAAAAATACCCATGCACCATCTGGTTTTTAGGTAATGATCCAAAGATTCTGCCCTCCAAGGAGCCTTCCATTCGGCCATTTGTTTATCTACTTCTGGAAGCGTTGCAAGCGATTTTCTTTCTATATCTAAAATCAAATCTTTTTGTTCAATAGTTAGAACTCTATATTCCATATAGAGTTCTTTGTAGCAAAAATCCCCCCCTCTGTCCTCAGATATTTCATAGATAGTGTTTTCGTAAGAGCTGAGAGATTAATATTCCCTCTTCTGCCTAAAGCAGTCCTCGCAGTAGCTGCGGAACTCGCAGAAAAGGGAATATTAATCTCTCAGCTCTTACAAAGACGTGATCTGCTTGATATTCATTATTAGATTGAATCAATTCCTACAGCTATGCTAGCTTTCCTCCATGGCATACAACTATTCTGATTTTCCTAAAGACGTTTGGGCAAAAATTCACAGATCAATAGACGAAGCTCACGATAAAAATCTTCCCAAAATTGCAGCGTTTGATGCAGACGGAACTCTATGGGACAATGACGCAGGAAATGCTTTTTTTAATTATGAAATTGAAAATAAGCTTTTAGATCTACCACAAGATCCGTGGAAATTCGTGTATTCCCTTAAAGACAAGAAAGCAACTGATGCCTTTTTGTGGCTAGCTCAAATTCATAAGGGTTTACATATCGACACAGTAAAATCCTGGGCAAAAAAGGCTTGCGAACAGCAACAAATGGAATACTTCCCTGCAATTAAAAACCTCATTGATCTTTTAAAAAAGAACAGTTTTGAAATTTATGTTGTTACGGCTTCCGTTAAGTGGGCGGTTGAGCCTTGTGTTGAGAGGTTGGGCATACCAGCAGAGAATGTACTAGGATTTCAAACCGAAATTCACGACGGAATTGTTACTGATAAACAAGCGGGCTATAGCACATACCGCGAAGGAAAAGCCGAGGCCTTATTAGCTCACACTCATGGAAAAAAGCCCATACTGAGCTGTGGAAATACAATGGGAGATTTCTGGCTGCTCGATTTAGCTAGCCATATTCCTTTGGCAGTTAGAAGTATTAGCGATACCATTAAGTTTCAAGACAAGGATATCAATAATCAAGAACTCAAACTATATGAAGAAGCTCTCAAAAAAGGCTGGATCACTCATAACTTTGTCGAAAAATAATTATCCACCTGATCCAGAGAATGTACCATTGTAAACCTTGAAGCGTGCATGTGCGATTTCTCCAGATATTGGGTTGTAAAATCGAAAGATGTACCATCTATTAGAATCCAAAAGAGATCCACCGGTGAGGGTATGTACATACTGCTGAAACCTAAAATTATAGAACGCTCTTAATCTCAATGTTGTTCCTGAGCGGTCAAAATGTTCCCACTTAAAGTCTGCCCAATTATTTGGATCTGAAGAACACTGAGGATTGTCTTCTATATCTAGGCATCCCATAACTCCTGCTTCTGCATTTAACACCGTAATGAACAATTCTTCTGTTTGATATTGAAATAGCTCCGCAGAAGTTAAGTCGCTCGCTTGTTTGTGCGCAATCACCTGCAAAGAACCTGTGGGTGGTAAACATGTTGTTCCTAAACACTGAGGGTCCTCAGGTTTGTCATTTTGATCTTTGTCAAATGCAACCTTTGAGCAGTTTTGAAAGCTCAAGATCATGATAAATGTACTTAGAAATAAAATTAGAGTTTTCACGACTCCCCCTACCTTTGACAAAGCAAGGGGGGTGCCAGTGGATAGGGTTTAATTTAGTTCTGACACCGCTGTTAGCGACACAGAATACATTTTTGTATATTAAATTATCTTCTTATAACTTCGATATTCCCAAAATGAGACATTACTTCTGATGGAATTTCGCTCTCAAGTAAATTAATTTTATCCAATATTTCTATTTTTTTTGTTTCTGAATTAAACTGTGAAACAACAAGACTTACACCATCTTTAAGAACCACATACTGTCCTGTTTTATTCCAAGCAACATCTCCATCATACAATTCTTTTGTTCCTAATTTGACAGAGGATATTTCCGTTGGAACCCTTGCATATCCAACAATTGCTTGCCTCGCCCAACGAGATTGTCCCGAGTAAGAAGATGAATGATAGATTGATGAATACTCGCCGGAATTTAAATCTATAATGTAGGATACAGTTGTGCCCACCATAACATCATGACGAATACCTCTATTATAGGTAGTGCCTGTTAGTATTACAAAATCCTTTTTCCATGGAATTGTCATATCTGCAGAAGAAATGGAATCATACAATTCTACCAGCTTACGTGTTTTTTTCGATATCGTATTAAATTCTAATAAGTAAGTCTTGGTAAATAGACTTTTTCGACCATGGAGGTTTGCCTCTTGCTCATGAACCAAAAGGTATACCTTATGAGATTTTCCACTCTGAAAAATCCCAGATAGCTTAACGTCTTTGCCTTTTTGGGATGGCTTGATGTACTGCCATGCAGACTGACCAATTTCAAAAAACCAAGTATTATCTTTGAAATCCGTTACGCGTACTCTACGGCTTGAATAATCACCTGTTCGATATTCTGCGTAGCTAATATAATCTTTATGAGTGGATCGTGTAAAATACTCTATACAAGACTCAGAATGAGCAGACAAAACCATGCCAAATACAATAAAAGATAATACGAATTTCATGTAAAATTACGTAGCAATTACAGGGCCAAAAAGGTGCCAGGCACTTGGAAACATTATTGGCAAACGTTTCCAAGTGCCTGGCACCTATGTTTTTGTTCCTACTATTTTTTCTATATCGGAGATCTCTTTTGGAACAAGAGCTGTCATGTTCTCATAACCTTTTTCTGTTACGATGACATCATCTTCAATACGAACACCCAATCCTCGTAACTCTTTAGGAGCAGATTCATCATTATGCGGAATATATAACCCTGGTTCAATTGTAAAGCACATTGATGGCTCAAGCTTTCTAGATTCTCCATTCACTTGATACAATCCTGAATCATGAGTATCCATACCCAGCCAATGAGAAACACCATGCGGATAGTATTTCTTGTAGGTTAAATTTCTCACGAGATCTGACACACTACCTTTTAATAATTTTAATTCGACCATTGCCGCTGTTAACAGTTCCACAGCTCTAGTTTGAAGTGAGTTAAATGGAATACCCGGCTTAATCATTTGTAATATTTCTTTTTGAACACTTAAAACGTGATCATATAGTTCTTTTTGAATTTGTGAATATTTACCGCCCACAGGAAATGTTCGCGTAATATCTCCATTCATATAATTGTATTCTGCCCCTGCATCAATTAATAAAAGATCACCAGATCTGCACTCTTGATCATTATAAACATAATGAAGAGTGCATGCGCTTGCACCAGAAGCGACTATTGGACTGTATGCGACCCTTGGAGACATTCTTGACTTGAATTGGTATTCGAGGAAAGCCTGTACTTGTCTTTCATTTAATCCCGGTCGTACAAATTTCATTGTCTCTATGTGAGCTTCTGCAGAAATTTGGCAGGCTTTTCTCAGCCAATCCAATTCTACTGGCTCCTTTAGAATTCTGAATTCTCCTAAAAATTCTCCGCTATCACATACTGGCAACAGACCCCTTCCACTACGACCGGCCAAATTTTTAGCATCTTCTATGCTCTTTAAAACTTCCGTATCCCAC
>CAUJDY010000025.1 GCA_963169805.1 Bdellovibrionota bacterium
GATAAGATGATTCTATCTGGAGATAATACGTCTCTAGACATTCAATCTTTGTCAAATAATCAGTACCCTATTGATTTGAGCATAAATGGCAAGCTTGATTTGGGAATGCTTTCATTTTTAACTCCATTCTTTGACGATATGAGAGGAACAGCCGCATTGACTACACAGTTCAGAGCTAAGCCCGATGATTGGTCACTTTTTGGCTCGGCCTTTATCACAAATGGATATATTCGCGTACCGGAATTTCCTCACGCTATCGAATCCATCGAGACTGATTTATTGTTTAGTGATGATAAAGTTGTCGTAAACAAGTTTACATCACAATTTGCAAATGGACGCATCCAAGCAAATGGCAATCTTGAGATTAAGGGATCTCAAAACATAAAAACAGATCTTTATGGTAAGTTTAAAGACATCAGTCTTGTCGTACCTAAAGATATTGCAACAAAAGGCTCCGGTGATTTTAGGATCACTGGGAACTGGTTCCCATACAAGATGGAAGGAAACTATATCATTCAGAGCGGGCTTATAACCAAGGATTTTTCTGAAAATAATAATTCTTCTGAAAGTTTTATGAGAACACAACTTTTACCAAAAGGTCTTAGTAAAGAAGTAAAAGAAGTTGTCATTTTTGATTATGATACCGTCTTTACAAAAGGTATTGATATCAGAAATGACTTGATAGACTCAAAAGTATACGGGAAATTAAAAATTAAAGGCCCACCAACAAGCTCTGTTGTTCTTGGTCAAGTTCAGCTACAAAGAAACAGTAAAATATATTTTAAAGATACAGAATTCGAAGTAGAAACCGCTGACTTAAAATTTAACGATCCTAATAAAATCAACCCCGAACTTTATATTTCTGCAAATACAACTGTTACAGAGACTATGGATACAACTAGCCAGAGATATGAAATCAATATGTTGATACAAGGGAGAGCAAGCAATCCAACTATCAATTTAACGTCAAATCCGCCTCGCAGCGATAAGGATATTATATCCCTACTGGCACTTGGAGTTACAACAGAAAGCTATCAAAGCAACACAGATCAAAATCAGCTCGCTAAACAGTCCTACGAAGTAGGTGCTTCCATTCTTACAAAAAATAGATTTGGAAGAGACCTCAAACAACGTACTGGCTTTGAATTTAAGGTTTCATCTGCCCTTGACCAAACCAATAACTCTACTGTTCCAAAAGTCACAATTTCTAAACAATGGACTCCAAGAATTGAAACAAGTGCATCCAGAACATTTGGGGAATCCTCAACAAATGATGTTAAGGTTGAATATCAGCTAAACAAGAACTTTTCCCTCATTGGAAGCTGGGAAGGACGCGAATTATCTAATACAAATTTAAATAATGATACCAATGAAAAAACGACTACTGATATACTGGGACTCGATATAGAGTATAAGCTGGAGTTCAAGTGAATTTTTATAGTTCAATTTTTTTCTCATTACTACTCCTCTCCTCACAAGCTTTCTCCCAAGGAGAGTCTTATTTTTTATTTAAAAATATTCCTGATGATATCAAGAACAAAGTTGTATCAGATAATAAAGCTTTGTTTAGCCAAGAACCCACTCTAAAAAGCTTGGATCAAATTATTACTCTATTCTACAAAACAAACCAGTTTGAAAGCTTAAGCGTTTATTACGAGTCGAATAAATTTATTATACAAGCAGATACTTTTAAGACAGTCACACGCATAAAAACAAAAGGTAACAGAAAGATATCCGAACCCGACATTATTCAAGCATTTGGACTTTCTATTGGAGATAGATACAACTATCAAAGTATTTATGAAGGTGCAGAGAGAGTTAAAGATCTTTATGGAAGAAACGGTTACTTTAATGCGGTTGTAAATATCATACCCACAACAACCTCCCAAGGGAAAACTCTTATCGAGATTGACGTACAAGAGAAAACACCTTGTATCATTAAAGATTTAGAATTTACTACAAGTTTTAAAGATTTAAATGAAATTCTACAGCGACGGCTCAAATCCTATAAAGGAAAAACACTTACAGAATCAAATGTTATAGAAATTGAAGCTCAAATTAGAGAATACTTTGCTTCCAATAAAATTCTATCTGCCAATGTCCAAGGACCTCAATATGACTACAACAAAGATCGATCACATGTGACACTGATTTATTCCCTGGATAATCCCTATCGTTATGTTCTGCTATTCGATGGGAATAAATTTTACTCCCAAACAGAACTTGTTGATAAGCTTGAAATCGAGGATAGAAAGCAACTTAGCTCTAATCCTACTGCAGAGCTTTATAGCAAATTAGAAAAACTCTACAAACAAGCAGGATTCTCAAATGTTTTAATTAAAACACAAGAGTCTGTAGACCCCTCAAGCTTCATAAGAAAAGTTTCGTTTAAAATACAAGAAGGCCCTCGCTCTTTCGTAAAATCGACTCAGTTTAATGGCACACTCTCAAGACCGCCCTCTTATTACTCAGAAGAGTACAGACGCCTTTATGGGTCGTCGGTTTATGATCAGGACAATGTAAAAAAGGCGCAAGAGGCGTTTATTATAAGTTTACAAAATCAGGGCTTTTTAAAAGCCCGCTTTATTTCATCACAAACTAATTTCGACTCAACAAAAACACGCGCAGATCTTCAGTTTTTCTTAGATGAAGGTCCTCAAACCATTATACGGCTAGTTGAATTTAATGGCTCTAAGGCATTCTCAAAAAAACAACTTATGGAGCACTTGGCAATTGAAGAAGGCAGCCCCATCAATCTTAAGGACCTAGAAAATAGCTTTCAGAAACTGACAGAATTTTATACTCAGAATGGCTATCTTGATATGGAAATTAAATCTGATATTTCTGAGCTAGTTAAGTACAATTCAGATAATACACAAGCTGCAATCAGCTTTAGAATTCATGAAGGCCCTCAAGTTAAAGTTGGTAAAGTAGTCGTAGAAGGTAATGCAAAAACTCAAAGTAAATTTATATTAAATGAATTAGAATTTGATATAGGAGATACCCTAACGCCTCAAAAAATTGACGACTCTGAATATCACATTCAGAAGACGGGCCTCTTTTCTCAAGTTGACATCCTAACAATAGAAAAAGGAACTGCAATTGAATCTCGAACTGTCTTAATACGAGTTACTGAGCGTGATCCGGGCCTTTTTAATTTTGGTTTAGGTGTTAATACAGAGTTTGAATTTACCGTTCGGGGTTATGCAGGAGTATCTTACAACAACATATCTGGAAAAGGACGAGCAGCTTCCATAAGAGGTGAAGTTAAACAGGTTCAGGATATCAATTTTCTAGATCACAGAATCACACTTGGATACTTAGAGCCTACCCTATTTGCAAAAAGAACTCGAGGTCGTGTGACATTCTTAAGAACGCGCGAAATTATATCTCGTACTGAAGATGTAGGAGATCAAGATGCAAAAATTTTGGAGAGTAACAGGCTTACGTTCTCATTAGAAAAAGATTTTACGAGATACTTTAAAGTGAGCCACGTTTTATGGTCTATTTCTACAAACAAAGAATTTTTATTTCCAAATGAACAAGTCATAGAGGAAGTCGATATTGCAAGTGTGGGTCCAATTTTAGAGTATGACAGAAGAGACCATCCTTTTGTGACACGTAGAGGTTATTATGCAAAACTTTCCATTGAGTATGGCGATACAAACCTTGGATCATCCGATGGAGTACATTATTTCAGAAATATCGGGCAAATTAATTCCTACGTCCCTCTTCGTTTTGGAGATATCGTATGGGCGAATTCAGTGAGTGGCGGATATTTAACAAATACGAAAGACAGATCTACGACGTTTGTTCCTAATGTAAAAGAGTTCAAACTTGGAGGGCGAGATACCTTACGAGGATTTGAGCCAAATGAAATTCCACGGGATGTCGATCAAAATGGGGATCTTGTACGTGTTATGACGGATAGCCACTATTATCTCTTGAAATCAGAGTTACGCATTCCTATTTATGGACAAATAGAAACGGTGCTTTTTTACGATGGTGGGGCTGTTTTAGTTAAAGGATTCCAGTTTTATGATGATTATAGAGAAAGTGCTGGTATAGGATTTAGATATCAAACTCCAGTTGGGCCGCTCAGCGTAGAGTATGGCCATAGGCTAGATAGAAATCGAGACCTTGACGAACCATCAGGTCGTTTCCATCTTTCCTTTGGGACCTTCTAAGCAGAGCTATTGGCTCTGCAATAAGCAGGACCCGTACTGGAAGTTATGCGATAGATTAGAAAAAATTATTAAGGAATCATATGGCAAACGATCAGTATGGCGAGGATACGCAGAGTGGAGTTGGGGTTAAAGAAAAACTCACCTATCCATCTATGTATAAGGTTCTGTTGTTAAATGACGATTTTACTCCCATGGACTTTGTGGTTTTCGTATTAAAAAAGTTTTTTAACAAAACAGAAGAAGAAGCCCATGATATAATGTTGAAAGTACACTCGGAGGGGGTTGGAATTGCAGGTATTTACCCTTTTGAAATTGCAGAGATGAAATCTGCACAGGTTAATACCTACGCCAAGGAGCATGAACATCCTCTAAAAAGTGTAATTGAAAAAGAGTAGTTTCAATAGATTCGAAAAAAAGGATTTGCTATGTTAACAATTCGCACCCAAACACTCATAGAGAAAGCTATCGAATATGCATCTTCATGGCAGCACGAATTTGTCACACTAGAACATGTCTTACTAGCTCTCCTGCAAGATTCAGAAATAAAAGAACTTCTTGAGACGCACCAACTCGATTTAGCTACAATTGAGACGGAAGTTAAAACCTACTTAGACCAATCTGTACCTAAGCAAGTTGGGGCTGGCTCAACTCAAGGAAAATTAACACTTAAAAAAGGAATTCCACAACTAACTCTTGTGTTCCAGAGAGTCTTACAACGCGCTATCATTCAAGTTCAAAGCTCTGGAAAAATGGCTGTAGAACCTGAGCATATATTAATTGCCATGTTTGATGAAAAAGAATCGTTTGCATCCTACTCGTTACAAAAACACAATCTAACCCGATTTGATGTTATTAATTATATTTCGCACGGAAAAAATAAATCAGGCAATAACCCTATTCACATTGAAGTTCGTGATGGCCAATCACGTGGCTCTGCTGAGCCTGCACTCAAACAATATGCTATCAATCTCAATCAAAGGGCAAAAGATGGAAAGATTGACACATTAATTGGACGCGACGATGTGATTGAAAAGATGGTACAAACCCTCGTCAGAAAAAATAAAAATAATCCCATACTGATTGGAGACCCGGGTGTAGGTAAAACGGCAATCGTTGAAGGCTTAGCACTTCGAATTACTCAAGGACAAGTCCCTGAAATCTTAAAGGATGCAGTTGTGTATTCTTTGGATATGGGAGCGTTGCTTGCGGGAACAAAATTTCGCGGAGAATTTGAGGAAAGACTCAAACTTCTGTTAAAAGAACTTGAGAGTGAAAAACACTCCATTTTATTTATAGATGAAATTCACACTATAATTGGTGCAGGAGGAACAACAGGAGGGTCCTTAGACGCTTCGAATATTTTAAAACCGCCTCTCAGCTCAGGGGCGATTCGCTGTATAGGCTCTACAACATTTAAAGACTACAGAACTCATTTTGAAAAAGATCGGGCTCTCGTCAGACGCTTCCAAAAAATCTCAATCAATGAGCCTACAAAAGAAGAAACTCTTATGATTGTTAATGGACTCAAACCAGTCTACGAAAAATTCCATGGCGTTACGTACGCTGATGGAGTACTCGATGCCGCAGTTAATCTTGCTCACTTGCACATTACAGGCCGCTCGCAGCCAGATAAAACAATCGATGTTATTGATGAAGTAGGCGCTCGAGTTAAACTCAAAAAAGAAAACAAGATCGTAGAGCTTGAAGATATCGAAAAAGTAGTTGCAGAAATTTCAGGAGTCCCAGTTCACAGTGTAACTACAAATGAAAAAGAAAAACTCAAAAATTTAGAAAGTAATTTAAAACATGTTATTTTTGGTCAAAACAGCGCTGTCGAAGCTTTAACAGCTGCAATAAAAGTTTCTCGTCTGGGGCTCGGAAGAGAAAATAAACCCATGGGAAGTTTTTTATTTGCAGGACCAACGGGTGTAGGAAAAACTGAACTTGCGAAGCAATTAGCATTTGCGCTCGGAATTCATTTTCATCGCTTTGATATGAGTGAATACATGGAGAAACACGCCGTTTCCAGACTTGTAGGAGCGCCTCCGGGATATGTTGGGTATGAAGATGGAGGATTGCTTACAGACGCAGTGACACAGCATCCTCACTCGGTCGTTCTTATGGATGAAATCGAGAAAGCACACCCTGATTTAATTAATATTCTATTACAGGTAATGGATCATGGAAAACTCACAGATACAAACGGAAAAACTGCTGATTTTAGAAATGTAACTTTGATTCTGACTACAAATGCTGGTGCACGAGAAATGTCCAAAAACTCTATTGGCCTTCACAATCCAACGGATACAAATTATTCAATGGAAGCTATCAAAGCAGCATTCAGCCCAGAATTTATAAATAGACTTGATAGCGTCGTTCAATTTGGGCACTTAGCTGAAGACATTGTCATGAAAGTTGTTGATAAGTTTATTATTGAATATCAAGAGCAACTCAGAACTAAAAACGTTGAGATGGAAGTTTCCCCTTCTGCTAAAAAATATTTAATGCAAAAGGGCTATGACAGAGCCTATGGTGCTCGTCCTATGGCACGTGCGGTTCATGAGCATCTTAAGAAACCACTAGTGGATGAAATTTTATTTGGAAAACTTGCTGACGGTGGAAAAGTCAAAGTTGATTTCAAAAAAGACAAACTAACGTTCTCATACTCCTAAAGGGTGCGGCGCACCTTTTTGTCCATATCTGCGTCAGCAGGATGCTATTTGAAGTAAGCTCTACAAGAGTTTACTTTTGACTTGCGATTCAATAAACTTAAAAGCATTCTATTGGCCTGCACATCACCGTATACCCACTGAAAAGTTTCTCGCCACTCTATTGCATCAGAGCTAGACATAGCAGCAGCTACATTTATTTTTTGCAGCTCAGAGGCAGCCCTCTCCTTTTCACCCATAATCGCTAAAGCTCTAATTGCAAATAGTCGAGTTTGCAAACTGACAGGAAGTTCAAATGGAGCCTCCACTTGCTGTATTCCCGATAAAGCTTTTTGTGGCGATTGTCCTGCAAAAAGAGAGCTGATGTGCTGATGTAGTCGCTCCAGAAAAGATTGCGACGGTTTTATTTTTAATAATTGATACTTTATGTAACTTAGTAATGTTGCACGATCCCCAAACTCTGTTTTTATAGCAATACCTTCTTTGATAGATTGAAATGCAGAAGCAAGTCTAGCTGGCTCCATATCTGCTAATATCCAAATATGCTCAGGTGTAATTTCAATTTTCTCATTTGGCAGGTACTGAATACGAGAGTTAGCGGTCTCATTGTTTGCACTTAAAATAAGCTGAGGAATGCTTAATCTTCCTCTAAAAACAATTCTACTTGCACTTTTATTTGGAAAAGCTCTCCAAAGAAGAGCCAAGCCTGCAGCTTTTATGACACCATATTCTCTGTCTAAATCAAAATAATCTTGAATACGGTTTTCGAATGGATGCTCCAACCATCTTTCATAAGTTTGTAAAAATACGGATAGCCATTTTTCACTTTGATTTGGATTATCTAAAAAAGTTTTAGATCTAAATAAATCTATTTTAGATCTTATGTTTTCAAAATCCCTTTTACCAAAACTAAGATTCGCTTTTTCAAGGGAATTTGTTTCTATAAGTAATTCTCGAACAGACTCATCGCTTGTAAAATAACCAAGACCCATTGCAGCCCAAGCCCTGATTTCTTGCTTTGGATGCAAAAGCATCAAACGCAGAAAATCTTTGATCTTACTATTTTGATCTAAGCTCACCTTTTTAAAAAGATCGGGATTAGATATTGCTGTTACTAGGAGTTCGGTTAATTGAACGTCGTTCGGATACTCAAGTACAAATGAAGCAAGTCTTTCCAGTTGTCTGGGATTAGATACACCTTCCCAAATGTATTTTGTAAATATATCTAAAATTCTACCATTTGCATGATCTGCCCCAGTTCTTTTTAAAAAAGAAATATCGTTTAAATGTAAGTAATTCGAATTTGTAAATCTAAAAGATTGATTACCCAATCGGATCAATTCACTTAACTCACCTCTAGCGAGTTCTACTCTCCCTTCATAGATATCTTGAAAAATACTTTCAATGAGATTCAAATCTTTTGTATACCTTTGTTGAGTCTCAGTAGACAGAAAATCGCCCCCATTATAAAAACCATAGACATCTGAAAAATAATCATTCGTAGCTTGAAAAATAAGAGGAGCACGATTCTGTGCTATCGCAAAGAAACTAGAAAATAATATTACTATTAGTATAATTCTACGCATACGTATCATTTCTTCTTTTTTTGCCCATCTTCTTCAATTTTTACATGAACTTCGTACCAAGGATCAATTAACGGCTTGAACTGCTTATAGTGTGCTAGCCAAGAAAATTCTGAGCCCATATTGTCTTCTCTTGATTGGCCCGTATATTCATAGCGAATTCCTAGGCCATTTAAATATAACTCTTGAGCAAGATCAATCCAGCGACCATCCACAAATAGAAAGTCTACTACCACCGGTCTTCCGGATCTATCTTTACTATTTGTATCAATGAGGATTTCATCTTGTGCGTGTTTTTTATGATAAAAACTAAATGCACGAGCTGCAAGACCTACCCTCATACGAGCTTCAGCCTCTGATTTGGATTCTTTTGCTGCTTGCTCAGAAGTAACTTTGAGCTCGGGCGTATCAATATATGCAAGGCGAATGGAATTTTCCCAGCGTTTAGGGTCTACTCCGTGAGGCATTGAATTGTTGCTGTCACCATCCATCACGTCTGCATAGTCACCTGAAAAATAAGGATTTCGATGAACACCTTGGTACTGCAGTGTAATGCCAAGCTCTCTAGCTACCTTACGAATTTGAATATATTCAGTAGAATCTAGGTACGGAAGGATCAGTTTCTTAAAATGAGGATTCCGAATGACTCTTTTCCCCTTGATCTCAATTTCTTCTTTAGTCCATTTCAAAAATTGAATGATCCCATCAACAGTCACATATCGCAAATTTGATCTTAGCTCTGAAAGATGACTGTTAAATAGCTTATTCAAATAAAATAAGGACCCACTACGCCCTATCATAGAATTACTAATATCTAAACTTCGTAGCTCTCGTAACTTAACTAAAGACTTGAAGTCTGAGTTATCAACACGATCAATAACAAGTTCTCGTATGCCAGAATGGCGCTCAGTAATAGCCTTTAAAATTTGCGATGTATTTGTTCGCCAAAGCATGAATAGATTCAAACCATATAAATCTTGAACATCGTTTAAAAACCCTAAAATATCTCGCGTAGCAAGCTCGACATTAGCTTCTAGATCTACAAATGCATTCTTTTGTATGCGAGATGAAATTGTTTTAAGAGCAGCTCCATCTAATGCCGTTTGAGTTGCATCAACAAAATCCCCAGATAAAGTTTTTTCCCAGTCTTGGCCATATCGTTCTGCCATCTCTGTATGCGTCTTACGTCCTGTAAAGTAAGAGGAAATCTTCCCCCAGACGGTCTGCTTCTTTTTTGCCCGAATGAGGTTTTGTTCTCTTAATTGATCTTCATATGTGTGTCTAAGAGCTGGAGAGGAGGAAAGACCCTTAGCAAGTCTACTTCTAGCAGCAGAAGTTTGAATCCCAAAATAATTTTGGCAACTTTTTTTTGCAAAGACCGGTAGAGATACAATTGTTGTGAAGACAATTACCAAAAACAGTTTCATAAGGCCCTGAATATTAGCATAAGTACAACTCAATATCTGCACCCTCATGTATTTTTGATAAGAATTGCAGACCAGTGACAAAGAACAGCCCCTGTCTAAGGGTTATCTAGGTCGTTTCCAAGTTGTTTAGAATCTGGAATTTTATTCGATCTAATAAGAAATATAGTGATTCTGTTGCCATTTCTCTGGCATGAAAGCTGCTTACTATTTGAAGACTTGTTATCTAACCATGGAGTACGTTTATGAAAAAGATCCTTTCTTTATCCCTTTTATCACTTGCAGTTAATGCTTCGGCAAACGGAGGGGAACTCAACGCCCTATTGCAACAGCAAAATGCAGATGCACAAAAAAACAAGCAACTAGAAACTGCTCAAGCTGAACCAACATCGCAAATAAATTTACAAAAAAAAGCAGAAGAAACTATTAGACCTATGACGATTTCTAGCGTTTCTAACGGTTTAGATAGAGCTATGGAAGTTGTTACTGCTGTTGCAGAAAGTAACGGCCAACTGACTCCAGATCTTTTAGCACTTATGGAAAGTGGTAAGGCCAATAAAGACGAAATATTAAATTCAATTATCGAAGCTAAAAAAGCTGTCGAACTATTAACTGGCGAAGAATACGTTTTAGCGGCCTTCGGCCTCTACTTATTAGGAGGAGGAGAACTTCCAATCTTAACTTTAGGATCAAATATTCAGTACTCTCCAACTATTGGAATTGATGCACTTGGTGTGATGTTCTACAACACAAGTAAAGGTGGGTCAGGAATAGGCTTATCGTGGAAAGGTGGAGGACACCTCGAAATTAGAAAAAGAGATGCATCTGCTTCTTCTATTTCTCAAGAAGGTGGGAGTCGTTTTCAAAAAAGGCCTTTTGATTTTACAATTTTCCTAGTTCCAAAGATGAGTTCTCAAAAACTTACAATTAAAAATTTTAGAGGAACATACTTAAACGTAGCCCTCGAAGTTGATTTTGGAAAAATCTCAATTCCGTTTGGAGCAATGTACAGTCATGGACTTCTTCAAGAAGGAAAGGTTTTTGCCATTCCAATTCGTTTCAATCAAGGTAGACAAGAACTTCCGACCCAACTAAACGTTGGAGCAACTTATATTTCAACAGATACAGTTGAAGATCTCATGAAGATTACAGGTAAAAAATAAGAATATTCTTATCTGAATTGGAGGGTAGGCTCTAATTTTTATTAGAGCCTACATAATTGAAATGATAGTCGCCAAAGCATTTCAGCATAACTTAATTAAGATACTGATCTTTTTGATTGGCTGGACCTACTCAACCTCTGCCTTCTCAGTTACATGCTCAGACTATTTTGCTCGTAAATCATGGACACCTAAGCAATTATTATTTCAAGAAATTCTAGAAAAAGAAACTCCTATAACCGGTATAGAATGGATCGAGTACCTCAGATTTTTTACGGAAAGGCCAGACGCATTCACGGGAGCCGACACAGCTTCATTTCGTTTTTTCCCAGGAAGTGGTTATTATAGCAAAGGTGATAAGAACGGCGAAAATTGGGCCCGCCATCTACGTATGCCTCAATTAAAAAGCTGGAGAATCACTCGAAACTCACACATAGAAATCCCTCAAGCCATACCTCAAAATAAATCTGAAGCAGCGACCTTTATGATTGAGCTCGCCTACAGTCTACAGAGATATCACCAAAATCTGCATGCAGACCTCCTTTCTAACAGAATCCCACTAGATCGAAGTACTCTGAACGCTAAACTTGATCTTTTAAATCAACGCAAAGAGGATTTAAAAAAATCAAATCTTTCATTACTACAAAAGAAATTGTTATCCATTAAGATTAAATTTACGGAACTCTATGTTCGTCTCAGTTTTGAGATTCAACAGAGAACACCCTTCTCTTACTCAAGGCATTTACATCGAGTTATAGCTCAGTATGATAGAGATATTTTAATTTTGTATGAAGAGCTGCAAGCACTCTTAGAATCTCCGCTTGCCATATCCATGCAAAGCTATAAAGAACGTTCTCAATGGATCTCTTACACGTCCGCAATTTTTGCCTCTCTCTCAAAGTTTATTTTTCCATTTTCCTTCTATAAGCCTTTGGATAGCAGAATATTAGATTATAATAATCTCAAAAAAGCCAACTCGGAGCAAAACACGCAAGCACAAGCCCTGAGCAAATGGTTTTCTGATAAACTCACCACCTTTTCGCTGGCTCTCTATCTCTCAGCTAGCTGGCACTTTGGGAACAACCTTCCTCACAACATTGAAAATTTATCTAAATTCGTAAGCTATATTTCATCAATAGATAAACCTAAAATTATGGAGACCGCAATCTCAGCCTTAAGCCAGCAGGAGAAGAAAACCCCCCTTGAAGTTCATCAAGAGTTTTTATTCAAACAAGAGGAGTTAGTTAAACATCTTCAAGAACAACTGCAAGCTCCAGAGCTCACCCCCGAACAAATTGAAAAACTCAGCCTGCGGATTGAAATGCATGAAAATCTAATTGCGGAAGAGGTTTCAACATGGAGGAACTACAATGGGCAATAAAATACTTACTTGCCGCCCCCTCCTTTTTATGAACTTATTAGCTGTTTTCGTTAGAAATAGAGTAAAGGTATGAGTGTGAGATTTATACTTTTATTACTTTTAGTGTGCCCTATACTCATTCAGGCAAATGTTTGCTCTGACTACTTTCACGTTCGCGCTCAAAATAAGTATTTTGACTCACTTCTTGAGGCTTCAAAAACTCACGGAAGAAACCCTCACTTTTGGATTGAAGCTCTACGCACAATTAACGAGGATCCAAACAGTTTTCCATACGCACAATTTGCAACCTTTGGAAAACGAGTTGATTTTAAAGCACCCTTCAGGGCCGCAATAAAAAAGCCAGAATACAACAGACACCTCTTTTTTGGAGTGTGGTATCGCAGATCCTTGGTTGATATGCCTAAAGTGATGCCTCAAAATAAAGTTGAACTGGCTGAGTTTTTGGCCCACTTTGCCTATGCAACTGAACTTCAAATTTCGAATAGAACACCAACGATGTTTCCCCTAGAAGCTTCTTACAGTTATCTCACAGCTCGCTATACACTAGAAACTCGCAGACTAAACAGGCTTGAACGAGTAAGAGCGGCTATTGAGAACTCTCAA
>CAUJDY010000026.1 GCA_963169805.1 Bdellovibrionota bacterium
CCTGAACATGATCATTTTTGTAAACAGATGTAAACTTACAGTTTTGCATCACAAGCTGATCTAATAAGTGATGAGTTAAAATATTATTTGTTGAATCGACATAATCCAGGTTGTCGACCAATTTTTGTGCTGCTGGAGTGAGATATTCGTAAACAATTGGCTTCCAATCTGATTGCGCAGACCTATCAATGTCACTTGCAAATACGACTAAACTCAAAGTTAGAATTAATATGATTGATGCTTTCATAACGCCCCCATAGCTTTCTATTTGTTTCACATATGGTGTTACAAAAAAAGCACTGCTACGGCAATCAGGATTTCTTAAGCTTAACGAATGTTATCTCGTGTTTATTGTTGTATAAGTGTAGGATTCGATTGGGGTTTAGTTCTTGAAATTTTTTTATAGCTTCAAAATCCGTTGCTCCCTTAAATTTCACAGTACACACAAAATTATCAACAAAACCATCCCATTTTTTAATCAACTCTAAAAGCCTGACCGGTTCACAAATAATATCTGAAAAAAACCAATCTACTTTAGTAACTTCTGATGGCTCCAACTTAATAGCATCTTTTTTCAAAAACTCTATATTTGAAATAATTGATATCCTAGGATCCAAGGGTGCTTTATCAACACTGTAAACTTTTTTGCAAAGATCCGACAAAACCCAACTCCACCCCCCCGGACAACTTCCCATATCAATAACAACTTCATCTTTATTGGGATGAATTCCATAAACTGTAAACAGCTCCCACAATTTCAAATAGGCACGCGATGGTGAAGTGTCTTTATCTTCATTAAATTCAATTTTACCCCCGGGAATGGGACACGTAAGATCCGTTGAGTAAAACATTTGATTTTGATCTAGCAACCCCCATACACCTATTTTTTTGAACTCTCTTTTCTCCATAAATTGGAGTGGCTTTACCTTATAACTGCGTAAGTTCTCTTGAATGAGCTGGGATCTTCTATGGTGGGATTGTGATAAATTATGCCAAATAGGAGCTTGAGCTTGGAGTATTCTCGCTGCTTCTTTTATCGACTGAATTTCTACGATCTTGATATCTTTAAAAACGTCTTGGGCCCAAATACTAGAGACCAGGCTCTCCGAAAAAATCAGTTCTGGCGTTTCTAACGTTAATTGCCCAATTTCTTGCTTTAACTCTTGTTTGAACTGGGAGTGAATAACATAGCACGATAAAGACATTTAAATTTCCTTGAGCAATTACATACTTTAACAAGAAACTAACTTTGATTAATAAATATAGCCAGTTATTTTATGTTGAAATGGGAGGTCTTGAGTGGATCGTAGAGATTTTTTAAAAATAGTCGGCTTTACAACCTTTGCTGGATCTACAGGAGTACTCTCCTCATTGTTATCAGGCTGCCAAACGGCTCAAACTTATAACTACTTAAGAACTGTCAGTTGGAGTGATGACGTTATCTTGCCCCCAAGCTTGTCCTATTCTCGAATCCTCAGCTGGGGTGACCCCATCAATAGCACAGAGTTTTATGGGGACAACAATGATTTCATTAGTATTTTAAAAATGCCAAACTCTACAAATGATTATTTTTTTTGGATCAATCATGAGTATCCAATTCCATTTCTGACTCATGGAATTCCTAAAGCTAAAGACAAACTCAAAATCCATATCGATGCTGAAAGAAAAAATGTAGGAGGATCTCTTCTGCATTTCAAAAAAATTGACTCACAATGGGTTTTTCAAAAAAATTCCACTCACAATAAGCGCTGGACTGCCAATACAGAGATTCCATTTGCTTGGCCAGAGCCAGTTCGAGGAAGCAAACTTGCAATTGGAACATTTGCAAACTGTGCAGGGGGACAGACCCCATGGGGAACATTTTTAACTTGCGAAGAAAACTTTGAAGACTATTACGGGGACGTTTCTTATCAAAATGGAGCTCGCACGCATACAAAGAAAAGCGAATACGGATGGGAAAGATTCTATGATTCCCCTCCTGAACATTACGGTTGGGTTGTAGAAATTGATCCTATCAATAAAACTTCACATAAACTTGTTGCCCTTGGGCGATTTGGTCATGAAGGCGCCCAAGTTACAACAGCTGCAAATGGTTTGAGCGTTGTCTATATGGGAGATGATAAAAACGATGAATGTATCTATAAATTTATATCAGATACACCAAGATCACTTAAAACAGGAAAACTCTATGCTGCAAATACTCAGACTGGGACATGGGAAGAGCTTTCTCTGGAGAACCCAAAACTTCAACCAGTTTTTAAAACACAAACTGAACTTTTGATTCGCGCACGCGAGGCGGCTAAAATCGCAGGAGGAACTGAGCAAGATCGCCCGGAAGATCTTGAAATTTTAAAGGATGGAACTGTTTTGGTAGCACTTACAAATAATCTTCCAAAAAATAGACCCCATGGTCGAATTTTAGCAATTGAAGAAAAAGACAAAAACCCACTGTCACTCCAATTCAAGAGTTACACATGGCTTGAGTGCGGACCACATGCAGGTATGAGCTGCCCCGATAACTTTACATTAGATGCAAATGGTAACCTCTGGGTAACCTCGGATATGAGCGGTAGTCTAATTGGTAAGGGACCTTATAAAGAGCGAGGCAATAACGGACTTTTTATGATTCCAACTGAGGGTAAGAACAGAGGAACAGTTTATCAGATAGCCTCCGCTCCAAACGAAGCTGAGTTTACAGGACCATGCTTTAGTGACGATGGAGAGACTTTATTTATTTGCGTACAACATCCAGGTGAAAAATCAAAAAAAATTCCATATACAAGCCATTGGCCACACAAAGAACCCAACTCAAAACCGCTATCGAGCTTGATAGCGGTTCATGGGATCAAAAGGCTATAAATTATTTTGCAAGCAAACTCTTAAAATCTGAGTTTGTTAAAAACATTTTTAGCATTGTGTATGAAAACTGCTCGCCTGCGTGAGATTGAATAGGCTGATCTTTAATTTTAAAATCGACTCTGTCTGGATAAAACGTCATTTCCATTGTCTCGCCAATTTTAAAATAAGGCATCAAATCTAATAACTTTCTTAAATCATCAGAGTATTTATACCCCTTAGGAGCATTGTTAAAAAATCCTTCCTTGAGAGACTCTTGAAGCTTGGATTTATCAACATGTCTTACAAAGTGCATTTTAATATGCTTAAGAGTTTTGGAATTTAATACTTCTTCTCTATTGTGTGATTTTTTTTCTAAATATAACCCAACTAAATAAACATTGATGATTTCCCAGAACTTACGAGCCGCATTCCCATTTAATATTAATTTTGTTTTTTCAATTGTGACTTCATCTGGAAACTGAATGCCTTTGTACTCCTTAGCTTGTAAATTCAAACTTAAGATACATATTGCAACTGCTAACATTTTAAACATGAAATACCCCCTATACTTCTTTATCCTTGTTTTGAATTTTAAGTTTAGGCGATTGGCACTCATTTTCAATATGTATTCTTGGAATTTTAAGCAAATTGTGCAATATAGAGATATGCTATACGCTTTTAGACTCTTCCTTGTTTACACCTGGTTCTTTATTGCATCTGCATTTATATTTTTTTTATTTTGCTTCCGACCTTTTGATTTAAGAAATGCCATTTTCTGGTGTCGTGTTGTACCTCCAGTCGCCCGCAAAATTCTCAATCTTAAATTTGAAATAAAAAATCACGACCGCTTTAAAGAATTTCACCCCTGCGTTTACGTAGCAAATCATCAACACGCTCTTGATCTTATTATTTTTGCAGAAACAATTATTATGCCAACAACAGCTCTTGGTAAAAAAGAACTGAAGTACATTCCATTTTATGGTTGGCTTTTCTGGCTTTCAGGCCAAATCATGATTGACCGCAGTAATCGTGAAAAAGCCATCCAGGCTGTAGATATAGCTGCTGCTCAAGCTCTAGAGAAAAATGCATCTATTTGGGTTTTTCCAGAAGGTACACGCTCAAAAGGAAAAGAGATGGGACAATTTAAAAAAGGCGCATTCCACCTCTCTTTAAGCATGAAACGTCCAATACTACCTCTAGTCTGCAACACCTTTCATACAACTGTTAACTTTAATAAGTGGAATCCTGGAAAAGTTGTGATTCAAGTTATGGACCCCGTCTACCCAGACCAGTATTCTTTAGAATCAATAGATAATTTTATTTCAGAAGTTAGAAATCGCATGATGAACCAAATCCAAAAACTCGACTTAGATCTTATTACAGCTAAAGTCTAAGTTCTGACGCTCAAACTTATATTTTGAATTATCTGGCCGAAAAGTAAGAGATGAATATCTTCAGAAATTTCGCAACATTAATCCTATTGTCTGTTTGTGTGGGCTCTTGCAATTTCAGCGAGATGTCTGCAATCAAACTCGGTAGCGGAGAAGGCGCTGCTGGAACTTGTGATGCTAAGTCGAAAAATCAACAAATCATCACAGATCTCAATCAATTGTACCCTGTTCCTACTTTTGTTAGCTCTATCAGTAGAAAAAAAGTTTCGAGAACGGATTTTCATGAGGTAGCAGAAGAAAAGCCTCAGCATGATCGAGATGATTTTTTTATTAAAAATAACTCCGAAGTTAATTTAGTCGTAAGTAGAAAATGTGTCATGGAAAATCTCCACCTCGATATTCTCAAGGATCTAGAGGAACAGATATTAAAAACATCCAAAAATAGTATAGCGGAAAACCAATCCGTTCTCTGGAAAACTCCTAAAAGACTTAGAGCCTCAGATCTTGAAAAATTATTTGATCAAATTCCTTGTATTGTGGTTTCAGCTCCTAACGGAAAACTAGAGCCTCTTTCGTACTCAGATACTTTTTATGACAAACTTAATAATATGAGAAATATTTTTCATATCGAATCAGATCAGCAGCTTCCATCCGTACAAAACAAAGTTATCGTAGCTGTTATTGATACAGGAGGAACTATTGATCATCCTGATCTAGCAGGAGCATCATGGCAGAATTCTACTGAAATGAATGGAGTAGCTGGATTTGATGATGATCAGAATGGATATATTGATGATTTTTATGGATGGAACTTCTATACAAAAAATAATTCTATCTCAACATCTCTCAAAACATTTCCTCATGGGATGCATATTTCTGGAATTATTGCGGCACAACCTAACAATCAAATTGGTGTTTTAGGTTTAGCACCACAAGCTTCTACGATTATGCATCTTACAGTTTTTGCAGATACAATTTATGGCATGCAAAACTCAAATGCACTTCTTGCTATGGAAGAAGCTCTCCGCTACGCAGTCGATAATGGGTCAAAGGTTATCAATTTAAGTTTAGGGCGTGCTGGGAAATCACAAACAATGGTTGAAGCTTTACGCTACGCTGTTAGCAAGGGCGCTGTCGTTGTGGCATCTGCAGGAAATAATGGCCGAGAGATTAATGACACGGATTTTTCGTTTGCTCCTGCGTACTACGCCCAACAATTACCGGGAATGCTTTCTGTTGGTGCTTCTGATGCAACTCCATCGGGATCATCAAATGGCCCTTCTGATGCCTGCCATTTTTCAAATTTTAGTACAACATACGTAGATCTTTTTGCGCCAGGCTGTGATTCGAGTCTGAGAGATAGCGGCATCCTCTCAACGGGCTGGCCAGATCTTGAGCCGGTACCAGATGACTACGTATATATGTCAGGTACTTCTATGTCTGCGCCTCATGTAGCAGCCGCTGCTTCTTATGTTTTTGCATATCTATATGAAAAATCAGGAATCTACCCCACAAACACTCTTGTTGAAGAGATTCTTAAAGCAAGTGCTAGATCTCAGGCAAATCTAGAATCTTACACACTTCTTGGACGCCATTTAGATATGAAATCACTGCTTCAATATATCAACTCAGAAGTTCTTGTAGACCCAACAACATGCCTCCCATAGAGCCTAAAATTGCGTACATAGGGTTAAAAATTCATTATTTTTAATCCTAAATCAACCTATTGAGTTTGATTCCGGCAAAGCCTTTGCTATTTGGAAAGAGCGAGGTTTTTATGAAGTGTTCAATGTTTTTACAGTTCGTTGTGTTTTTAATTTTGTCACAGCAGACATATGCGCAAACACAAGAAATCTATCGAGTGACGCCAGATCAAGCTAATAATTACGGTATCTTCTCATATAATATTACAGAGGAACGCTCTCCACATAAACCAACACAGTATAAAGTTTCTTCTTCGTCGGCAGGGGTTTCATTTTTAATTATTGAGGGATCTTCAAACGGATCGCGACAATTAAAATCAGCTCTGCAAAAGCCACAAGCTTTAAGAAAAGAAACTCAAGATATCTTGTTCAAAGTAGGAGTCCAGCTTTCAAAAGCACAAAAAATAGAGGATAACATCAGATCTCGTTTTGATGATTTTGAAGTTGAAGCTAATCGCCTCCGAGAACAAGTTGGAAAACTAGATGGAAAAGTCCCTTCTTTAGAGTACGAACAACTGGCAAATTATAAACCCGTCATTTTAGGAAACGATCAAATTTCCGACATCAATCTGTATTTAAATGCTTATGAGTATCTTCTAAAACTTGCCACAGGAACATCCGTACAAAAAATCAAAGATGTCATCTCTTCAATCCACAGACTGAATACAGGAGTTGAAAGAACTTCTAACACTTTAAATCAACTCAAAAGCAATTTAGAAAGAGACCAACAAGAATTTCTTTCGTTTGTAGAAAAAGTGGAAGAAGACAATCTTGTTTCTCAAACTTTAAAAATACGATCAGTGACCATTTATTTAAGAGGTATAGCTCAAACATTAAATGCTTACATTGGTCAAACTCAATTCAAAATTGATCAACACAAGAGCCTAGTTAATAAAGTTCCAAAAATTGATAAAGATATTGAGAATATTTTAGCGGATCTACAAGGCACTCTCTTTGCTTTAAGAAAAAAAGCAACAACGCAAGATAAGCTTTCTTTAGTGAATGCTATTGATGCTAAATATGACGTTTTCTATACATCTACAGGAAGTTTTTTAAAAATTTCTGCATCAAAAGATGTCAATCATCAAATCGCATTAGCGAAAACAAACTCTCTGCGCTACATTTGCAGAAATCGAGTTTGCAATACGATTAATTTTTCTCCTCTTAGCGAAAATACTCAATACGGATATGCCGTATTGGGCAAAACCCACATTTTGATGCAAATAAATACTCTTGAGGCACTATTAGTGGAAGAGCAAAACTTAGCGAATCTTGCAAAAACACTTTCATGTGTAGGCGGATTCAGTAAGTTTAAAGCAGGCGCCGGTTATGTATCACAAGGGGCTCAAATTTTTGGATGGGCTGTTGTTGGTGGAATTGGAGAGTCTGCTGTAAATCTTTATAGATGGGGTATCTCTGGCGAACCAACTAATTACAACTATACAACTTCCAAAATCAACCAAAACACACAAGAACTTGAGCAAGAAGAAGCGGCTTATAAACGCATGCAAGAGATTCAGCTTCAAGCAATGGAGAAGTTTATGACTGAGTTTCAAGCGCCTCTTGAGGAGCTTACAACAGACTCACAGTGGGCTGAATCATTACAGGCAAAATCAACTCTTCAGTGCGAGACTATCCTTAAATAACCAAAAGGTACGGCGCCACCGTTGGTTTAGCTTTGCGTCACCTAATTTTTTGTAACGCATTGGTTTGCAAAAAGTCGGCAGGCGCCTTTTTCTTGAAAAACAGTAGCAGCCCTTACGACATCAGATAATCTAGAAGACAGTTTGGCAATTTTGACTCTAGATGAGTGCCTTAAGTAGTTTCACTCCATAACTCTATTGGCATTGAGGTTGCACTCATATTAAGAATGCAATCTCAAAGGCTTTTAAAGTTATATCAAGCCCTCACTGTCTACTGTTTCTACAGTATGATTGTGATATTTTCACCTTACTCATGGGCAGAAAAATCTGACGCACATAGTGTTCTGGGAGTATCGCAATCAGCTTCAGCAGATGAAATAAAAAGAGCATACAGGATTCTTGCGCACAGATACCATCCCGATAAAAATCCGAACGATCCTCTTGCAGAAGCAAAATTTAAGATGATCAATCAAGCTTACCAACAACTGTCTGGCAAAAAAGAGAAAAAGTCGACAGGATCATCCTCACAATCAGGTGGCGCGTATTATTCAAATGCGGAGCGAACTGAAAACTCATATCCATGGACGCAGAACAGAGATAACCGACGAAATGATCCAGGAGTTGAGCTCAATGATCGAATGGCAAACTTTAGATATCTACATGAAGTGTGGTCAAAATGGGCAAAGGTAGATTTTCAAAAAACTGCTAAAGTGGATCACTTTCAAGAAGATGTTTTATATACGAAAAGATTCTTTGATTCTTTGGATTACGATAAATTAATTGAGTCTTACAGAAACTATCCCAATCATCATACAGAAATTTTTCCGAACTACGGCCTAGGCTCGTCTGACTTTGCTCACAGAGGAAATCAGTATTATGATTTAGCCACTGCAAATACGATGGGCTTTAGAAACGTATCTGCTAATATTATTATTGGTATTTTGGGCGGATCTATAATTGTAAAAGAAACAGTTCTTCAGCCTAATTTTATTTGGGTGGAGTTTACAAATCTTTATGATTTAAAAGATCCAAATTCATCAAAAAACACAGTACCTTCTCAAAACTTCGGAGCACACTTCTTATTCGATATTCTAAAAACTATAAATAACCAAGGAATGAGAGGCTTTGCTCTAGCCATGATTCAGGAGCTGAGGCTGATCATGGAGCTCTACCCACATATCAATGGGCTTGTTACAGACTACCTCAAAAACTGCCCTCCTGATATGCGACAGCCCCTTCGAGAGCTTTTTGAAATTTACAGAGGATTTGAAAGTTATATTGCAGAGATTGAGGACGCTTCTCGCGGAAGTAGATCAAAGAAAAATCCAATACTTGAGCATATTGATATTTTAGTAAACACAATTCCTAAAGATACACTCCCGAAGACATCAAGTGCTGCTCTCTGCAAAAAATATTTTAATAAAAAACAATAAGATTTAATTTGATAATTGGTGCCCGGCGAGGGACTTGAACCCCCATGCCTCGCGGCGCTAGATCCTAAGTCTAGTGTGTCTGCCAATTCCACCAGCCGGGCAATACGATATTTTATTTTCATTTGCTAGTCTGTACTAGGGGCGGCTGTCGCCGCCGAGTCTAGAGCAACTTGAGCCTCCGTGCCTTCAGCACATCTCAAGCTGCCTGCCAATTCCACCAGCCGGGCAATACGATATTTTATTTTCATTTGCTAGTCTGTACTAGGGGCGGCTGTCGCCGCCAGACCTAGAACAACTCAAGATCTACTTACCTTTACCAACTAAGACTTTGTAGTCTGCAGCTTTCATAAGGTTTGCAAGCTCTCTTTCCGTGTCCATCTCTATACGAATGAGCCAACCTTCTTCCATTGGGTCGTCGTTGATTTGTCCAGGGTTATCTACGATGGAACTATTAACCTCAATTACCGTTCCTGTCACGGGAGAATATAAATCGCTTACAGCTTTTACACTCTCAACCACTCCGAAAGGCTCATTTTGCGAAACTTTTTGCCCTTCCTCTGGAAGTTCTACATACACCACTTCACCCAAGTTCCCTTGAGCGTAGTCCGTAATACCAACAGTTACGATGTTCTCATCAACTTGTGCCCACTCATGATCTTTTGTGTAGTAATAATCTTCTGGAATATTGTACTTCATTCTTAACTCCTCATAAGAAATGGTGTCTTCACCACTTCGGCCTTTACCATGCGATTTCGTATTTCCACATAAAATTGGGAACCAATCGATGAAACAGATTCTCTTAAATAACCAATTCCAATCGGTTCATCAAGTGAAGGAGACATTGTGCCGCTTGTCACAACCCCAATTGGCTCATTATTCAGGCTAAAAAGCTTGTAACCATGCCTTGGGATACCTTTATCGAGCATTTTAAAGCCTACAAGCTTACGCTGAACTCCCTGTTCCTTCATTTTTTGCATCGGCTCTTTGCCAATAAAATCACCTTTTGTAAGTTTCACAACCCACCCAAGCCCTGCTTCAATAGGGTTCGTGGTATCATCAATCTCATTACCGTAAAGCGAATACTTCATCTCCGTACGCAGTGTATCACGTGCACCCAAACCAATAGGCATGACGTTTTCATTCTTACCCTTAGCTATTAAATCTTGCCAAAGAACTGCTACAAAATCGTTTTTTACAAAAACCTCAAAGCCTTTTTCGCCTGTATAGCCTGTTGCTGCCACTATCACTTTTGAGCCCTTGTAATTTATAAACTTAAAGTGAAAGCCTGCGATCGAACGAACCTCGTCACCTAAAACTTTAGCCGCTAAATCAATAGCAGCTGGCCCCTGAATGGCTATTTGTGACCAAATACCGCTCTCATTTTCTATGTGTGCACCCTTGTTGTGCTTTTGCATCCATGCAAAATCCTTATCTGCATTGGATGCATTCACACAGACCAAATATTCCGCATTTTTCTTAATACAATACACGATAATATCGTCTACTAAACCACCCTCATGATTTGGCAAAAGCGAATACTGAGCTTGCCCTTCATTCAGGACACTCACATCATTGGTTGTAAGATACTGAAGAGTCTCGAGGGCTTTTTCTCCTCTTACAAAAACTTCACCCATGTGTGACACATCAAAAAGCCCTACATGTTTACGAACATTTTTATGTTCATCCATCAAACTCGTATATTGAACTGGCATTTCCCAGCCCGCAAAGTCCACCATACGAGCATTCGCTTTGATATGTTCTTCATAAAGTGCGGTACGTTTCATTACTTGTCCTTTTGGACTTAATATTTCGTTACATCGTCTTAAAAGCTGCTTCACATACATTTTTGTATGCTCCATCGCTTTTAAGACTTGCGCCTCATCTAAGTCCAAAATGACTGCGCAAGTATTTTATACTCTAAGCTCTGCAAGCGTGACAGTGTTTTGCATCAACATGGCTATTGTCAACGGCCCCACGCCTCCTGGCACAGGAGTGATTGCACGCACACTTTCTTTTACATCTTTAAAAAACACATCCCCGCAAAGCATTCCTTGTTCTAAACGATGAATACCTACATCTATAACAACCGCATCTCGGTCAAAAAATTCTTTCGTAAAATAGTTTCGCTTTCCAATAGCTGCAACCACAATATCGGCTTGCTTTGCAACTTCTTCTAAAGCTTTTGTTTTGGAATGGCAAATGGTTACCGTGGCATTATTCTGCAAAAACAGCTGCGCCATGGGCTTTCCCACAATATCACTACGACCTATGACTACGACATTTTTTCTTTCCAAAGAAATCTGATAATACTTAAGAAGCTCAATAATGCCGGCAGGAGTACATGGAACTACACGAGGACGTCCACTCCATGCAAGACCTACATTCTCTGGAGTAAGACCATCCGCATCTTTTTGAGGTGCGATACGATCCAGAACTTCAGAAAAACTCAAGTGTTTTGGCAATGGAGACTGAACCAAAATACCATCTACCAGTGAGTCCTTGTTGAGATTTTCAATTAGTAAGTTAAGTTCTGCCTGAGAAATATCTTCTGGCAAAGCATGTCTAAAAGATGCAAGCCCCAACTCCTCGCATGCTTTTACCTTATGCCCGACGTACACTTGGCTTGCGGGATCTCCGCCTACAAGTACAACAGCTAGCCCTGGCTTTCTTCCAAACGTATTCAAGAAAGATTTAGCTCTCTCAGATACTCGTGCTTTAATGTTTTGTGCGACTGGTTTTCCCTCTAGAAGAATCATGGGAGAAATGCTAGAGGAGCGTATTAAAAAAGGCAACGCAAGAGTGACAAACTCTTAGACACCAGAGTGAAATCTTTATTATTGACCCTTAGGGTCATGAGCGCCTATACTGCCAACGATTTAAACATCCATAGTAAAAGGGGTTTTAGATGGAAAAAGTAAAGATCTCAAAAGATGGTTCAGCGATTGACTTCGTTCAGTCTGATAAAATTCCTGTATCACTTAAAAAATTCAGACAAAGCCCTGAACTCGAAGGTTTTTACAGATTTATTTTTGAAAACGATCTCAGAAAAGAAGCTCTTCAGGTTATTGATCGTATTTATCTTGCACGTAAGGCTGCTAAGCTCAAAAAACCACTTGCTCAACTTTTAGCAGAAAAGAAAATGGCAGCAGAAAAAAAAGCTGTTGTTGAAGCTAATGCCGCAGCAGTTGTTGTGGTAGAAACTAAAAAAACTTCAATTAAAATTGAAGCAACCAAAGCTCCAGCAAAAGTAGCTGCAAAAGCTAAAACAATTGCTGCCGCTCCAGCTAAATCTGCAGCAAAAGCAAAAATCGCCTCAACAAAAGTAAAAAAAGACACTAAGAAAGCAGGCCCTTCAAAAGTAGCTGCAAAAACTAAATCCAAAAAGGGTAAGAAGTAATCCGGTTCCGAAACTATACGGATTCCGGAATCACCGGAATCCATCTTTAGTTGTATTAACTCCTACAAATTGGCACCTCTTGCATTATTAACTCCGTAAGGAGTTTTTATGCATTCTAACTACATTAAAAATTGGCAAGGTCGACTGAATCAATTCGGGCAAGGCCTCATTGAATATTTAATTATTGTCTGCTTAGTCTGTGTGGCAAGCATTTCTGTTCTGAGAGTTTTAAGTCAAAATATTACAGCGAAGTTTTCACAAGTTAGCAATACCATCCAAGGTAAAAAAGCAGGCCACGGTGGTGTTCAGATGGATGAGATTAAAGAATCTCATTACAAAAAAAGAGATCTCTCTGATTTTTTTCAGGGAGCAGCTAAAAGAGAAAGCGATGAATAGCAAAGGGCAAAGCCTCTTAGAGGCTGTTTTCTCAGTCTTTGTTATGTTGCAGTTTTTAACTGTCTTCTGTCTTTGCTTTTATATTATTTTTCTAAGCGTGTGGATTCCTCACATTCTATACGAACTTAATATTTGCAAAATATCTTATCCTCCATCTACTCAATGCGAAGCTCATGCGCGGCAACGCCTAAACTCAATTCTGTTGAGTATTCCTTACGAGATATCTGCATACAGAATGGGTCATAAACAAGGTAGCCTACTCCGCCTGAAGCTCTCTTATTCGGCTTTGACAACTCCTGCTACATTTCGCGAGGAGCTTGAGTTATGAAAGGGTTTTCGACTCTTATGCTTTTATTTTTACTTCCGCTTATCCTAGTAATTGTAACAGTCACAATCACTTCCTTTTACTGGGTGTCTGCCTATACTCAAAAACAGGCATTATGTAGACACACACTCCTCTCTGCTCAAAAAATTTTAGCTGATGGACTCAACCAACTCATCGCTTTAAACCCTCAAGCGAAAGCTCTAAGATTTAAAGAGAAACTGATCAAAATAGCAATTGCCTCAGCAACGAGTAATCCACCTCTGCTTGCAAAATTAATAGCGCAACTCAGACTCAATCATTACCAACAAACACTCTTACATCTCAAAATGACAGCAATCGAAAAAGGTGCAGAAATAAACTCTCAAGCTATATTAATTCAAAGTACGAAGCATTTCTTAGCACTTCCAAGAGCCAAGCTGCATCTTACAAAATCTCCACCACGCGCGATCGCATCAGACTTTTACCTCAGCTACTGTTTGAATCAAAGCAAAGTTTATCACTTCACTGGAAAACACAATTTAGTTTGTTTCTAGGCTCATTTGTAAACACTAGAAATATAATTGATGGTAACTGCTCAACCACACTTATAAGAAAGGAAATGTTATGGCACGCCACACTCCGTACAGACTAACAAACCAGGGACAGATCTTATTAGAGTGCATTTTTGCCTTGAGTTTTTTGGTACTCATTATTACGGCACTTCAAAAAGAGTGGGAGAGGCGTAGCTTCAAAGAAACGTTGGAAGGACAACGTATTTATAAATTCAAGAACTACAAATCTGAGGTATTAAAATGAATGATTCTTTTAAGGAAATTATTCAAATATTTATTGGATCAAGAAAACACC
>CAUJDY010000027.1 GCA_963169805.1 Bdellovibrionota bacterium
TTTGATCTAAATTCTGCCGAGAATGTAGATGAATCTCAGCACGGCACACATGTTGCTGGTATTATTGCTGCAAAACATACTTCGCCCGCAAAGGGAGTCGCACCAGACGCAATTATTTTACCGCTTGATTTTATGAACGAAGAAGGTGGATTTACTAGTGCTGGAATTTTATCAATTCGATATGCTGTTGATAAAGGCGCAAGAATTATTAATGCAAGCTGGGGATCAAGCTCATGTTCCGCACTGTTAGCAGAAGAAATTTCCTCTCTTCAAGAAAAGAATGTTCTTTTTGTAGCGGCTGCAGGCAATAGCGGGAATAATCTTTCTGTCTTTCCAGAATTCCCAGCTGCTTATATCAATCCAACACAAATCACTGTAAGCGCTCTTTCAGTTCGAGGATTTATGGCAGGATTTTCTAATTTTGGATCTCTCTCAAATGTGATGGCACCTGGTGAAGCTATTTTTAGCACCTTCCCAGGTAATAACTATGCATTTTTAGATGGAACAAGTATGGCTGCTCCGATGGTTTCAGGTGTGGCAGCACTTTTACTGAGTATAAATCCAAATATGAAAGCTGATGTTCTACGTACTGTGATATTCAACTCTGTATCTCCCGGAGCTTTTAATGTGTCAACTCGTGGAGAAATTAACATTCCAGCAGCACTTAATTTACTTTCTAATTGATCTCTTTAAAAATTAAAAAATCATTGTGGTAGCGTCCATTGATAAACGCTACCTTCTTTTGTGTGCCAGTAATTTCAAATCCAAATTTTGTATACATTTCTATTGCTGGCTTATTTGCCTCTCGCACTTCTGCGTGTATCACCTGGTAGCCCATACGACGAGCTTCTTCTTGCATGACATTGAGAAGTTTAATTCCCAAGCCTTGTCGCCAGTAATCCTTTAGAACTGTCATTCCAAAACGGGCAGCATGTTCTGTCCATGGATGATCTCTACCTAAAAGCTTATGAATTCCAATTTGAGCTATGAGTTTTTTTTCATGAAAAGCACCGATGAAACATTCTTTAGGGGCAGCTAGAGTTGCTGCAATAAACTTCTTTGTTTCCTCTTCTTGAGGATTTGTTGCAGGCGTATGCCAGGTAAAAATGGTTTCATTTTTAAATGTATTACGAAACTGTATTTGTTCTGCCCAATCAGAAACCTCGACAGAGCGGATTATGACCGGTACTCCATTTTTAAGGGTAAATTTTTCGGGACGAATTGCTGACATGCGACTACCCTACACGGAATGTGCTTTTCACACCAAAGGTACGGCGTACCTCAAATGCTGTTTTTGTTATACAAATATTGCTTTGTTTATTGGTTAGAAAGCCGGAGGAATATCATGGCTGAAAAACGTACGAGAACGTACATTAAAGATCTTAAAAATTTTGTTGGAGAAAAGGTAACCTTAAAAGGATGGGCCTATAATGTACGCTCATCTGGAAAGGTAAAATTCCTTGTCATGAGAGATGGCTCTGGCCTTTGCCAGTGCGTCTTCTTTAAAGGTGGATGCGACGAGGATTCTTTTAATAACTTTGAAACCATCACACAGGAAACATCTCTTGAAGTCACCGGCGTAGTACAAGCGCGCCCACAATCTCCCGGCGGCTTTGAACTTTCTGCCGAAACATTTAAAATTTATGGAAAGTCCGTGGACTTCCCAATTACTCCAAAAGAACATGGAACAGATTTCTTAATGAACAACCGCCATCTCTGGCTTCGCTCCAAGCGCCAAGTTGCTGTTCTTAAAGTTCGTGCGCGTATCGTAAAAGCCATCAGAGATTTTTTTGATAACGATGGATTTACGCTTGTTGATTCCCCTATCTTTACTCCAAACGCCTGCGAAGGAACCTCTACTCTCTTCCAAACAAACTACTTTGATCTAAAAGCTTATCTTTCTCAATCTGGCCAGCTCTATAACGAAGCTCATGCTGCCGCTCTCGGGAAAGTTTATTGCTTTGGCCCTACTTTCCGAGCTGAAAAATCAAAAACACGCAGACACTTGATTGAATTTTGGATGGTTGAGCCAGAAGTCGCTTTCAATGATATTTATGACAACATGGAACTTGCAGAGAAATTTGTAGAATATATCGTTCAATGCGTGATTGCAGATTGCGAAGAAGATTTGAAAACGCTTGAACGCGATATTGAAAAACTTAAAAAAATCAAAGCTCCGTTTCCAAGAGTCCATTACAAAGAGGCCGTAGAAATTATTAAAAAAGAAAATCCTGCTTTTATAGACGGCGATGACTTTGGTGGAACAGATGAAACTATTATTTCATCAAAATTTGAAAAGCCTGTTTTTGTTCACCACTTTCCTACGGCTATCAAAGCCTTCTACATGAAAGAAGATCCTAATGAAAAAGGATACACTATGAGTTGCGATCTGTTGGGAACCGAGGGATACGGCGAGGTGATTGGCGGAGGTCAACGTGAAGAAGACTATGACGTTCTGATTGAAAAAATTAAAGAACACAAACTCAATGTTGAAGACTTTCAGTGGTACTTGGACCTCAGAAAGTATGGAACCTTCCCACACTCTGGATTTGGATTGGGAGTAGAAAGAACTGTTGCTTGGCTCTGTGGGCTTCCACATGTGCGCGAGACAATCCCATTCCCAAGACTTTACGGACGCATTTACCCATAAGAATTTTATCTATAAAAACTTAAAATAAACTGAACTAGAGGAATCCATGGAATTTACAGTTCGAGAAAAAATAAAAGAATTAGAACTCAAAAACAAACAAGCCTATGCAGGCGGCGGCGAAGAGCGTCTCAAAAAGCAAAAAGAGGGCGGAAGGCTCTCTGCAAGAGAGCGTTTAGATGTTTTGCTAGATCCAGGTAGCTTTGTTGAGATGGATCGTTTTGTAACTCACAGATGCACAAACTTTGGAATGACAGACAAAAAGTTTTTAGGCGATGGCGTTATCACTGGATATGGAAGAGTAAACGGAAAACTCGTTTATGTTTACTCTCAGGATTTCACAGTATTTGGAGGATCCCTTTCTCGAACTCAAGCAAATAAAATTTGTAAGGTTTTAGAAATGGCCACAAAAAATGGTGCCCCTATGATTGGAATCAATGATTCTGGTGGAGCAAGAATTCAAGAGGGTGTTGAAGCTCTTGGTGGATATGCAGATATTTTCCTCAAGAACACCCTCGCTTCTGGAGTTATTCCACAAATCAGCGCCATCATGGGGCCATGCGCTGGCGGCGCTGTTTATTCACCCTCTATTACGGATTTTATTTTTATGGTGAAGGATACCTCTTACATGTTTGTTACAGGTCCAGATGTTATTAAAACCGTAACTCATGAAGATGTCACAAAAGAAGCTTTGGGTGGCGCAGTCGCACATTCGACAAAATCTGGCGTTGCTCACTTCGCAACTGATAATGATAAACACTGCCTTTTAATGATTCGTGAGCTTCTCAATTTCTTGCCTTCAAATAATTTGGATGATGCCCCAGTTATACCGACTTCTGATCCTGCAGATCGTCTCTGTGAAAAACTGAATGATGTCATTCCGGACAACCCAAAGAAACCTTACGACATAAAAGATATTATCAAAGAGGTTGTTGATGAGGGTTACTTTTTAGAAGTTCATGATGGGTACGCTAAAAATGTTGTCGTTGGCTTTGCCCGCCTGAATGGTCGCAGCGTTGGAATTGTCGCAAACCAACCCGCTATCTTGGCAGGATGTTTAAACATTGATGCATCCAAGAAGGCAGCTCGTTTTGTAAGGTTCTGTGATGCCTTCAATATCCCTCTCATTACTCTCGTAGACGTGCCAGGATTTCTTCCGGGTACAGATCAAGAGTGGAATGGTATTATCACTCACGGCGCTAAGCTGTTGTATGCTTATGCAGAGGCAACAGTTCCAAAGATTACCTTAATTACAAGGAAAGCTTATGGTGGTGCCTATGATGTAATGGCCTCCAAACACTTGCGTGCAGATATTAATCTTGCATACCCATCTGCAGAAATTGCCGTGATGGGACCTGAGGGAGCTGTGAATATTATTTTTAGAGAGCAAATCAAAAACTCTAAAGATCCAAACTCGACTCGAAAAGAGCTAACAGATGATTATCAAAGAACATTTGCAAATCCATATCGAGCTGCAGAGCTTGGGTATGTAGATGAAGTTATTGAACCAGCTCTAACTCGTAAAAGACTTATTGATTCTTTAGAAATGTTAAAAAACAAACACGATACTGTTCCTGCAAAAAAGCATGGAAATATTCCTCTTTAATTTTTTTGAAAGGCATAGATTATGTTTAAAAAAATTCTAATTGCTAACCGAGGAGAGATTGCACTGCGTGTGATTCGTGCTTGCAGAGATCTTCAGATTGAATCTGTAGCGGTATTTAGCGAAGCAGATCGAGATTCGCTTCATGTCATATTAGCAGATGAAGCACACTATATCGGCCCAGCGCCATCCAAAGAGTCTTATCTTAACGTAGACAAAATTGTAGAGGTTTGTAAAAAGGCAAAAGTTGATGCCGTACACCCAGGATATGGCTTCTTAAGCGAAAATGAAGATTTCTGCGCTCGCTTAAAAGAAGAAGGGATTACCTTTATTGGTCCGTCTCCTGAGTGTATCGCTCTTATGGGAGATAAAATCCAGGCTAAAAAAACAATGCAAAAAGCAGGGGTTCCTACAGTTCCTGGAAGCGACGGACACGTGAAAGATGTTGCTGAAGCTAAAGAGATAGTTAAAAAAGTGGGCTATCCAGTTTTAATTAAAGCTGCCGCAGGAGGCGGAGGCAAAGGGATGAGGCTTGTTACCAAAGAGGCCGAGCTTGAATCAGCTTTTCGTTCTGCCCAAAATGAAGCTCGAAACTTTTTTGCAGATGACACAGTTTATATTGAAAGATACATCCAGGCACCAAAGCACATCGAAATTCAAGTTTTTGGAGATACTCACGGAAATGTAGTTCATCTTTATGATCGCGAATGTTCAATTCAAAGACGCCACCAAAAAATTATCGAAGAATCTCCTAGTCCTTCTGTTCCTCAGGAAGTTCGTCAAAAAATGGGAGAAATAGCTGTTAAAGCTGCAAAAGCGATTGGATATTATAGCGCAGGAACGTTTGAGTTCATTCTAGACAATGTCACAAAAGAGTTTTTCTTCATGGAGATGAATACTCGTCTTCAAGTTGAGCATCCAGTGACAGAAATGGTTTGTGGAGTTGACCTTGTTCAAGAACAAATTTTTGTAGCAGCAAAACAAAAGCTCTCGTGGAAGCAAGAAGACATTCGACAAAGAGGGCACGCCATTGAAGCTCGAATCTGCGCAGAAGATCCAATTACTTTTGCACCAAACCCTGGTTTAATTCGTAGATGTAGACACCCTCAAGGGCCCTTCATTCGAGTCGACTCTTATGCATATCCAAACTTTGAAGTTCCAATTCATTATGATCCAATGGTTGGAAAACTTATTGCATGGGGAGATACCCGTGAGGAGGCCATCCGTAGATTATCTAGAGCTTTAGATGAATTTACACTCTCAGGAATTAAAACAAACATCCCACTACATAAGTCTATTCTTGAACAGCCAAAATTTTTAGATGGATCTTATACCACTCAATTTATTGAAAAAGATTTTGGAGATTTAAAAGATATTTTTTCTCGTGTTGATGACAGAGTCTTTTTGATATCTGCAGCTATAGAGGCCTACAACTACCACAAAGACCGTGGGAGCTGGAAAGCAAACGAAAAACCATCCCGCTGGGCTGTTTCTGGAAGAAACAGAAGTCTGCGAACGACGGAGTTTTAATTATGAATTTTCAAGCTAAGCTCAAAGGTAAAGATTATTTTATTTCGGTCACAGAAGAGTTGCGTACATGGAACGTTTGCCTCCAAGAAAAAGGTAAACAGGCAGAACTTCACGAAATTCCTAAAGAGAACTTCAAGAGAATGGATCAAGCAATTAGCTTTCTTTTTGAAGATTCATCTTACATGATAGATGTTGTTGGTGAAGGAACTCAATATACTGTTTACACCAGAGGATCTTATAGAGAAATTCCTCTCTTTAATGACGAAAGTCTTCTTCATGAAAGCCTCAAGGGCGGCGGAGTCGTTGGCACATCTGATACTTTAAAAGCAGGTATGCCAGGAAAAATAACAGACGTTTTTGTATCAGCAGGACAAAAAGTAGATGCAGGACAGCCACTCTTAATCATGGAAGCAATGAAAATGGAAAACGAAATGAAAGCTTCTCACGCTTGTGTGATCAAGGATGTTAAAGTGCAAAAGGGAGATTCTGTCGAATCTGGAGCTATCTTAATTCAATTTGAGCAAGCTGAATAAAACACAGACATTTGTCTACGTATAAAGGGCCATATTTGCTCTAATTCAATCTCATTAAATTAATAATTACTTAATCTTTCCGATAGTATAGTGGGGGGATTATGTGGATTCGATTTAGTAAAACGCTTGCAAGTTATATAGTTTTAGTAACTCTGCTTATCTCTTGCGGAAAGTCTAGTATTCCAAGTCTCTCAGCTTTGGGGTTTTCAACGGCAAAAATTTTGGTGGCAAACGCAGATGCAACAGCTCCACTCAATTACACTGTTACCATGTATGATGAAGACGGAACATATCTTGGAATTATTTTTGACTATACCGGTTTTGCAGGGCAACCGCGTGGGATTGCACTCATAGATTCTTTTAATTTTCTCGTATCTCTAGAAAACTTTGATCATATAGATAAGCTCAACATTTTTGGCCAAAGAATTTCAGGTTTTGCTGTTAACAGCCAACTCACAGGTAATCTTATGGATATAATCTCCCTTCCAGGAGGTGATTTCCTAGTCATTGAAGGAAATACGATTGAACGTTTTCTTGCTGACGGACAAAGATACACAACGGGAGCAGCACCTTACATAAACACTACCGTTGGGACATGTGTATTGAGCGTACCTCGCGCAATGGTTCTTTTAGGTAATGATCAGCTAGCTGTAACAAATACTACAAATGATCGAGTTAATGTTTATGACGTCAGTACTGGGACAGCAACTTGCACTTCCTTTAATAATACAATGGGTGCTGTAGATCCCTTAGCAATTACAAAAGATTCATCTGATAATGTCTACGTTGGTATGAGTTTAGCTGGAACAAGTACTATACTTAGATATAACTCAACTGTGGTAGGAGCTGGAACTACCATTTGGTCTACTAACACAGCCATACTGAGCACCCCTACTGCTATTGCAGCAATGCCTGATGATAGCTTGCTTGTTGCCTCTGACGGAACTGATGCAATTGTAAAACTATCAAACTCAGGCTCTGTGATTAACCCCACATTTATCAAAAATGCTCATACTGGATCTATACTAGATATAGTGGTGATACCTCCAGAATGAAATATATTTTTTTCTTCCTTATTCTAATTTGTTCGATAGGTTTTTCTCAGAGTAAAGTGTTACCGGCAAAATATTTTGAAATTGGAACTAGCTTTACTGAAGCATATATGGAAAACCCAGGACTTGATGATTCTATTTATAGGGGACCCACTTTTACTGGCACCTTTGGAATTCCTCTGTTCAAGTCAGATTTATCTTCTTTCAATTTCACTTTTGGTTTTGACTACATGAAGCTAAAAAATATTTCCTCAAATGGTTTTGAAGAAAAATTAGACTCTACAAATATTTCAGCTGGATTCTCTCATAAGATATTTCAATGGAATTTTGGCTATGGAGCCAATTATATATTACACAAAACAAAACTTACCTATTCTAGTGTATATACTAACACGGAAGAATATACTTTCACTGGCTATAAAGCTTACGTCGAGTACATTCGACAGATTGGCTATATATACTTAAATTTCAGATATACATTTCAATCTGCAGATATACCCACTAATGAAACAGGCCTTGCCCAAGCCATTTCCTTTTCTTCTCATAACGTAGGCATCGTGTTTTCATTGATATTCCCATAGATCAATCGTACCTACTATTTGCTAATATCCACATACTCTTGTATACATAATTTATGATCTCTAACAAAACACTTAAAACATCTTCTGACATCGAACTTAAGCCTTTCTACTCTTCTTCCAATTCAGCACATGAAGATACCTCGCTTCCCGGGCATTATCCGTACACACGAGGCGTATATGAGACTATGTACCGAGGACGCCTTTGGACAATGAGACAGTATGCAGGCTTTGGGTCGGCTGTTGAGTCTAACAAACGCTACCACGAATTATTAAAAAAAGGGCAAACGGGCCTCAGTGTTGCTTTCGATTTACCTACTCAAATGGGTTACGACTCAGATCACATTATGTCTACAGGAGAAGTGGGAAAAGTTGGTGTGGCAATTTCAAGTATCGAAGATATGGATCTACTTTTAAAGGGAATTCCTCTTGATAAAGTTTCAACCTCCATGACCATTAATGCTACTGCAAGCATACTACTTTCATTTTATATTGCAGTTGCAAAAAAAAGGGGTATTTCCACAGATAAATTAAATGGAACTATTCAAAATGATATTTTAAAAGAATACATTGCTCGCGGAACGTATATTTACCCCGCTACCCCCTCACTCAGATTGATTACAAATATTTTTGAGTTTTGCTCTAAGAATGTTCCTAATTGGAATACCATTAGTATCTCTGGTTACCATATCCGCGAAGCTGGTAGCACAGCTGCGCAAGAAATCGCTTTTACTCTTGCCAATGGAGTAACGTATGTTGAGTCTGCATTAAAGGCAGGATTAAAAATCGACGAATTTGCACCGAGGCTTTCATTTTTCTTCAATGTTCACAATAATTTCTTTGAAGAGGTTGCAAAGTTTAGAGCAGCTCGGAGAATGTGGGCTAAGATTATGAAAGAGCAGTTTGGTGCTAAAAGTGAAAAATCAATGATGTTGCGATTTCACTCTCAAACGGCAGGATCTACTCTTACAGCACAACAGCCAGAAAACAATATTGTTCGAGTGTCACTCCAAGCTCTAGCCTCTGTCCTTGGCGGTACGCAGAGCTTACATACAAATTCTATGGATGAAGCCCTGGGCCTACCCACTTCAAAATCTGCTACAATAGCACTTCGGACACAGCAAGTGATTGCACATGAAAGCGGAGTTACAGCTGTTACAGATCCACTTGCGGGTTCATATTTTGTTGAATCCTTAACAGATGCGCTTGAATTAAAAGCGCAACAACTCATACAGAGAATTCAAGATCTCGGAGGCGTTTTAAAATGTATCGAATCTGGATGGATTCAAAAGGAAATACAAGAGGCTGCCTATAGAGCACAAAAAGAATTTGAGAGCAAAGAACAGATTATCGTTGGGGTCAATCAATTCCAAGCAGATGATTCCGAATCTTTTGATATCTTAAAAATTAACCCTAAGATTGAAAAAGACCAAAAGTTACGCCTCAAGAAATTTAAGAAAAATAGAAAGCAAAGAGATGTTCAGAAGTATCTACAATATCTTAGCGAGGCAGCAGGAAAAAATGATAATTTAATGCCCTTTATACTTCAGTGTGCAGAGAATAAAATTACTTTGGGCGAAATCTCTGATTGTCTTAGAAAATCATTTGGGCTTTATAAAGAAACTATAACTCTATAATTCGAATCCATTTTTATTGCCCTGTTCAGATTTAGATGGACCATTACTACCCGATGGTATCTGTATTGTTATACCAACAACACCATTATAGTTGATGTAACTTGTGGCTTGCGTTACTCCACCAAAACTTGGATCAAATTCAGACTGAATTACGTCTATACCAAAAAAAACTCCTAACCGAGAGCTAAATTTGTAATGCAGACCAAATCCTACAACAAATGCCGCCCCCTCTAACTCTAAAGTTTTTGTAACGGTTCCTGTTGACTGATCTTCAACATCTAAGGATCCATATCCAAGCTTGAAAAAGAGATTAGAAAAATAAACTTTAAACCCACCTATTAATAATTTATTTTCTAAAGTCTCTTTTTGTTCGGAGTCATTTTTTGTATTATCAAACTCTCCTATTGAATAGGCCCCAAAAAACCCTAAACCCCAAGATTTAAATGTACTTCGAAATTCTATTTCTGCACCATATGTAGATCCATTATAAGTTGGGACTTGATCTTGTCCAAAAAAATTTGATGTACCGTATGAGTAATATGGATTAAGAGACAGTTCGGCTGCTAAACTTTGTCTTACAAATAAAATTGTAATTAAGAATAGCAGAAGCCTCATGGCACCACCAAGATGTCCGTAGGTTGCCTAATTTTTCCAGCATCCCCCAAAAATGCAGAACTCCCAACACGCGTGGCATTGCTTCCAGATATTGTTAGGCGCTCACATATATTAAATGTAGTACTACACGCTAGTATGTCTCCACTTGAATGTAATGCAAGCGCACTTATTCCTTGTAGTACTGCTGTATCTTGATAAAGCGTCCCGATGCGAGTAAATGATGAATTATAAAGCTGGAGACTATGATTTGAAGCATTTTGGTAAGATACAATAAACCTTCCATCTGGTAACTCAAGAATGTCTGAAGGGTCACAGTTTGTTGTACAACCTAGGCCTGATGTAATAGTAGTAACAGCAGTTCCATTGTTATTGCGGATACTCACACTATCCGCTCCACCTGTGAACACCAGAGCAAATCTTCCGCCACTAATTGCTCGCACCTTCATCGTGTTAGCAGTTACTGTAATTGGAAAATTTGTAGTGACTCTTGTTCCTGAGCTATCGTACTTCTCAAACGAAGTTGTAGATTCAGCAACCACAGTTCCACCGTCACTTAGCACTGCCATGGTTCTTAAGGTTGTCCCAGTAAGATTCGTTCCATCGATTAAGTGATTGGCCGGAGTAGATTGTTCAGACAAATCAATACTGTCAATTCGATCTGTCCCATCTACTGTGAATAGTAATTTTGAAAGATCAGAACTGAAATCCATTCCCATTAAAAAACTTGAGCTATTTGCATTGTGGATCATACCCTTATAACTTCCATCTGATGCATAGATATGAATTTGATGCAGAGGAAAAGGGGTTGCAGTTCTCGCCACAGTTCCGCCAGACAGTACAATAATATCCCCAGACTCTATAAATATACGCTGCGCAGTTATTGCATCTTCAAGAAACGCTTTATCACCACAAGCACCCGTAATAAGCATTATCATCCCGATAATATTGACGAATATTAAGGAACGTTTAATTAAGACAGTGTTTACTAGCTTCTTGATTATTAACGTCATGTCAATTTATCGGCGATAAATCGTTGTAACTTCTCCCAATTTGCTGCGACAATTTTAAAACTAGAGCTTTGTCATATCAGAATTTCTAACGGAAGGAACTTCTATGATATTCCAGACCATAGTATGCTTTTTATTTTTATCTTCTACTGCCTTTGCAAATGAATCTTTTCTCCAAATTCCAGACAGTACAGAACATCTTAAAGTACTCAATATATCCTCTTCATACTTAGATTATAGAAATTTACAGATCTTAGTCTGGAATGTACAAAAACTCCCAAGCAGCCAAACATTTTCTGACTTTCAAAAACTTTTAAATCAATCCAATCTGAGCTTGATACAAGAGTCATATTTAACCCCTGCTTTTTACCAAGTGGCCAATATGTTCTCTCATCAACACGTTGAGATGGCGCAAAGTTTTTTTGATATCCATGGTATTTCAACGGGAGTATCCACATGGGCTCGCGGCAAGCCTGGGCTGTCTTACGCCCTTCAAAGTAAATTCAGAGAACCAATTATTAGCACTCCCAAAATGATCCTCATACAGACATTCTATCACCCGGAAATTAAGAGCCCCCTACTTGTCTTGAATATTCATGCTCTTAATTTTGTGAGTCAGACCGATTTTGAAGCTCAAATTCTACAATCTATGAAATTTATTCGAAACCACAAAGGACCTATTATTTATGCTGGGGATTTCAATACATGGAACAAAGAGCGTCAGATCTTTCTAGACAAGCTCTTTACTATCTATAGCCTGCAGCGAATTCCACTATCTTCGCCTGCCTTCTTAAAGCTTGATCACATCTATACCAGAGGCTTTAGGGTTCTCAAGGCTCAGGTTATAGAAAATATTGCCTCGTCGGACCATTATCCAATATCTGCCGAACTTTCTCTGGTCACTCAATAAAAAATACCTTATAAATAGGCATGTTTAATTTGGGATTTTTTGAAATTTTACTTGTTGTGGTACTAGCGCTTATTTTGATAGGGCCAGAGCAAATGCCTGAGCTGGCGAGAAATATCGGTAAGCTGTTTAGAGATATTAAGCGATCAACAAATGAAGTCACTGACTCACTTCAAAGAGAAATATCAAAAGTAAGAGATGAGCAGGATCAAATCAAAAAAGATATTACGGATTCTGTAAAAATTGATTTTAAACCAGACGTTGCATCTGTTGCACGAGATAAAAATTCAAAGGCTGACGATAGTGGAAACACAAACTCATAAAGACCAGGGATTCATTTCCCATATATCTGAATTGCGATCGAGACTAATTAAAAGTTTGATTTTTGTAACTCTAGCTTTTTTTGCGTGTTGGGGTTTTAGTGATGAGCTGATGCACCTCATTCGTCAACCAATTGCACCTTTCTTATCCGATACTCAAGGCCTCGTGTTTACCGGCGTCATGGATAAATTTGTAGCGCATTTAAAAATTTCTATTCTTGCTGCCATTATTGTTTCTTGTCCATTTTGGCTTTATCAAGTCTGGAAATTTATTGCGCCAGGACTCTATGAAAATGAAAAAAGATATGCTGCAATTTTCATAACAACAGGTACTGTTCTGTTTTGCTTAGGAGTTTTTTTTGTTTATAAAGTTATTTTTCCGCTTTGTTTTGATTTTCTATTAAACTTTGGAGACCCCACTGACAAACCAATGATTACCATTGCAGATTACACATCATTTTTCTTTATGATGACTCTTGTCTTTGGATTAGTTTTTGAACTTCCCTTAGTTATGATGATACTTGCTGCTGCCGGGTTGATAGACTCACATTTTTTAAAAACTAAAAGACGTTACGCAATAGTTCTACTTGCCGTTGTTTCTGCTGTGGCAACACCCTCTCCAGATATTGTTTCAATGGTAGCAATGTTAATACCCTTGATTGCTTTATATGAAATCTCTATTTATATGGTCTACTGGATTGCTAAGAAATAATTTATTGCTCAAATGACTTTTTGAGTTCAGATGGCAAAGTTATAATACCCTTCTCTTCCAGTATTTCTTTTGCTCGAGGTGACCCTGTTTTAAGGTATTTTTCATATAATCTTAAAATATTCTCATCATTTGTTAGATTTGATTTTTGACTAATGTGATCTAATAGGTCTACAAAATCTAAAAATCTCTTTGAATATTCTGTAAATACTTTTTTTGATGTATCCACTCGTATTTCTTGCGCAAGAGATCCGTACGCAACTCCACCCATTTCAATATAGTAATCAATATCTATAATTTTTCTTTGAAAAGAATCTCCGAAAAAACCACTCACATACAGAGAGACATCTCCTAGTTTCTTGAGTATTTCAACTTTTACTGTCGGAGATGAATTTTGTGCCTTTAAAAACATTTCAGCTAAAGTTTCTCTAGTTTTCTTTCCATTTTCTAATTCTAAATCGAATAGATTTTCTGTATGAATATATGTCTTCAGTAAATTCACTAAATACGATTGAGCTAGTGGAAATGTTTCCATGTTTCTACTAGACATTGCCTCCTCAACAATTTGACTAAAAAAATCGTCAGGAGATATAAATAAGCTGTTTGTTTTCGCCTGCATAGCTGCTGCCTTTATATTTACTTATCTGCTATATCCTGCGTCCAGTATAACAAAATACTTATTTTTCGTGACTCAAAATGAAACATTCCAGACCTCTGTAGGAATTAGAATAACTCTATCTTTTACTTAGAATAAGTTGCTCTTATGTTTACAAAATACCAATTCTCGCTAATGGAAGTAGCGGGAGCAGCTGTTAGCCTCTTCCTCAATGGTGGGCGAAGCTTTGTGTATCACATGATCTTTATATTTAAATTCAATTTGATTTATCGAATTTATCTTTACATCTATAAATGATGTTCCATCGACATATACCTCGGGCTTACCTAGAAGTTGGTTAATACCTGTATTGATATATCTATTAAGTGCTCTCACCATTGGACGGGCTCCTCTCTTAAGAGTAGGATGCGCTTCAACAAATTTTTCAATGACTTTATCATCAACTTTTACTTCAACACCGTGAGATTTTTCATGCTCTCTACTAATATAAGAGATTATCTTTTGCGCAATTATTTTGGCAACTCTTGGGGTAACCAAATTTGATACTGTAAACAGATCTATCCTGTTTACTATCGAATCTGGCAAATTATTAACGTCCGTCTCAGATATTTTTTCCTCTAGCAGACTTCGTATTTCTTCTTCACTAATGCTATAGACTCTTTCACGAATTCGCTCCTCGGCCATACTTTCTAGATCCCGAGGAAAAAGCACTTTATCACCGCGATTTGAAGTCAATATAACTAAGTGTTTATTTGCTATACGAGTTTTATTATCTCCACCTTGTATTCGTCCGGTATCAAAAAACTCCATGAAGTTGATCCAAAATAATTCATTTGCCTTATCAGCTTCGTTAATCACAATAATTCCAGCGTGCTTTCCTTTTGAAGGGTCATCCAACCACTCCATAAGTGTTCCAGATGAAAATTGGCCAAAACTTACGCCTCCTGGAACTCCAAAAATAATACCCAACTTAATATCATTGGCATCTTTGTATCTGTTTCCGTCTATCACAAATAGACGCTCCTTAGAACCCAGCGCCCTAACAGCTAACTGCAAGGCAAGCTCAGACTTACCCGTCCCAGATCTTCCTAAAATTGCTGCTACACGAATACCTCTTTGAGACTCGTTCTTTAAAAGATCTATCCAAAGATCTAAAACTTCATCAACCATTCTGTCGTTCTCTAGAACATCGTTCTTAAGAGCATTTGAAAGATTCGCTCGGTAAACTTCTAACTCTTTTGTTTTTGATGGATCAACAGGCAATCCAATTTCTCTTTGAATAAATGAATAAACTTTTTCTGGACTAACTTCTTTTGTTTGCGATTTATCGTTTACTATAAATCTTAAGTACGAAATCAAATCATCTGTTAAAATAAATGAGGCGTCCAAAACTCCTTTATCTGGATATACCATTGTCGCTTTGCGAATTATCAATCGCATGACCTTTTCATCAATTACAATATCGCCGTGTCTTTTTTCAAATGTCTTGAGCCAGGAGTTTCTAAATATCTCCAAAATTTCTTCCTCTGAAAATTCTCTGACTGCGATTTGCTGAATACGTCTTAAAAAAGCTTCGTTATGCTTAAACGCCGTACGTAACTCGGGAGATGTTGAAGCTCCCACAAGCAAGATACCTCCATTTGAAGAATCTAATATAGGCTTGATCGATTCAATCTGAGCATTTGTTAGGGTGTGAATTTCATCAATAAAAATAATAATTCTTCGGCCTACTTTTTCTTGCACTTCTTTGACGGATCTAAAAAATTCTTCCATAGCTTGGGCTTGACCAGCTGGTTTATCAGTTTTTGCAAGGCCTGAAATCTTTCCTGTTGAAGTTTGAAGAACAATAGCTTCATGTAAAAACTCAGTTACCTCATTTTGAGAAACATAACCTAAAACAATTTTTTCTGCCAACAAGTCAATAATTGATGATTTACCTGCCCCTTTTGATCCAACTAGTACAGCGTTTTGTTGCTTGTATCTTGATAATACCAAAAGAAGTCTTTCTGCAACATCCTCACGCCCTAGAATCTTAAAGTGCTTATCTGAAATTATATTTTGCGCAACTTCATCGGATACAAAACGAGTCACACCACCATAAACCATCTCTGCTGGCGACGAACTTCCTGCTTTTATTTCTTTGGCTCCCTTATTAATATGCGGAGACATCTTAATGAGGATGTCTTTAAACTTAGGATAAGACTTAGCAGCCTGAATCTCGTGACTTCTTTCAGAGGATATCTCTCTTGGCCGCTCTTGCTCTTGGTTCACAGAATTCCGAGGATAGAGCGATCTGATTTTTGACAAATCACCACCCTCATTAGGAAATAAATGAGCTGTATAAACATTTGTTCTTTTTTTGGCCTCCTGAGCGGCTTGACTCATGAGACTCACAAATGTTGATTTGTGTGTTCTAAAATTTTCTCCACCAACAATACTTAAAAGCCTAGACTGCAACTCGACAAGCCGAGGAATTCTCTCTGTATCCTCTGATATAACGTGTTCATGTGTAGCGCGGTTTAACAAAGACTCCAAAAGTGTTTGTATAATTCTCTTTTTTTGTCTTTTATTAGAAAGCTCTTCTAATGTTAGAGAGATGAGAATATCTGGTATATCTGCATAAGGAAGAGTTTCTAGAAAATTAATTGCAGCTACAGCCCTATCCAGATTTTTTGCTAACGCAAGGTCTTCTGCTAGTACTTGCATTTGTGCAAGAGCTTTTTCTTGGTCTCTTTTTACATCCTCCGAAATATTATTTGCAGAAACCATAATACTTAGAGAACACAAAAATAGAACCAGAGATTTTAACATCACATCCCCCCACACGATTTGCGGATTCTGCCAATTCGCTTCGCCTTAATCACGCACTTAGAAGGGTGTTGAAATTATTTTAATAATTTATCGGAATTTTGCGAATCAATTATGCAGAGTTGCAGCAGTGAAACACTGCTGCACGGATTTGTGTTTAATTTTATAGCGACCAGGGCATGGTTGGACCAACGCAACTTATGACAGGTGCACCAGAAAAGATCTTTTGTGCCAACTGCTGAACTTCTTGAGAGGTCACCGCATATGTTTTTTCTTTGTACTCTTTCACCGTTGGAATAGGGTGACCATACAAAACATCAAAAAGAATATTACTGCTCACATTAGATGTTTTTTGCATCGATATATCGTTTTTGCCAATCAAGTACTTTTGAGCCCTTTGTAACTCATCTTTTGAAACAAGCTCATTCATAAGACGTTCAAATTCAACCTTCATCATCTGTATTGCTTTTTCTCCTTTATCTGGAGAGCAGCCTATGTAAGCTCCAAAGTACCCTGTATCTAAGCCGTCCATTCTTACTGGCGAAACACTGTATGCAAGAGATGCTTTGTCTCTTAGATTTAAAAACAACCGCCCCCCCTGCCCAGACAAAATAGACTGCATGACATTAAGCGCATACTTACGGTCATCATGTAAAGTAAGCCCTTTAAACCCATAAACTATATGGGATTGCTCTTTTTTAAGTGCTTTAAATGTCTTTTGCTCATGGTTAACTGAATCGTGAGAAAATGATTTATCAAACTTCTTTCCCGAATTCATTTGGCTTATTATTACATCAATTTCATCTTCCCAAAATTTGGCATCATAGTCCCCCGCAATCACACAAGTCATATTTTGCTTATTCACAAGCTGCTTATAAACAGAGTGCAGATCTTCTTCTTTTAAAGTTTGTAGCGTATCTATGGTGCCAAAAGTTTCATTTTGATAAGGATGACCCTTGAACAGGCAAGACATAAAATCCATAAAGACAAGATGAGACGGATGATCATCTAAATTTTTGATATGATTAAGCATAATGCTTTTTTCGCGCGAAAATGGAAACTCTGGAAACGTTGGGTTTAAAAGAACATCCTTAAAAGTGCTGATTATATTTTTCTGCTGATATGAAAGTGTCATAAGATTTATTCCAAGAGAATTTCTTCCGGAGAATGGGCTGAGAGCGCTCGAAAAACTTTCTATAGACTCTGCAATTTGCTGTTCCGTTAGCAAAGGCGTACCAGATGCCCATGTTTTTGAGATCATCTCGCACACTCCTGGCTTACTAGATGGATCTGCTCTGAGTCCTCCTAAAAAACCAAACCGACAACTTACAACTTTCGTATTTTCTATTGGATAAAATACAACTCTAGATCCATTTTTCTCAATAATTTTAGGTTCTTTATGCGGATGTGACTTATAGACCTTACTCAACATATTCTTCTTATCAGAAGAACTTCTTGCTGCTGGAAGCTTGAGGATATCATTAAAAGAATTTTCGTAATCCTTCACCCACTCATTCAAGTGAGCTTGATTTGGCGTCAAAAGAGTCAGAGCCATATTCTCTGGTTTAAAGAACTTTCTTACAACATCCGTAAGTTCATTTGGTTTTATAGATTTTAGAATTTTAAGATAAGTCTCGTGATAATTGGGATTATTATACATAAATTCATAATGACCAATTTTTCTGGCGTCAGAATCTATCGTTTCCTGATAATCATCATGTGATTCAATGTGCTGAATATTTTTTTCAATTTCTTCTAACGTCGGCGGCTCAACCGCAAGAAATAAAATTTCAGTTGTGATCTCTTCCAGAGTTCGCAATATATTTTTAGGATCTAAGTATGCTGTAAACGTAAAGAAACCCGGGTCTTTTCCTTGAAACAACGAAGCTCCAAAATCATTTACATGTTGATTTTTAATTCTTAGCTGCTGAATCAGACGCGAAGTCTCTCCTTGAGATAAAATATAGGAGAGCAACTCAAGCGCTACCATTTCCCTTTCGGAGGCTCCGAGTGTTTTAAAGGCTAGATTGACAAAGCTTTCTTTAAATTCAGACTTCTCAATTTTTAACACTGGCCCATTTAACTTTTCGTCTTTTGGACGTTTTACTTTTTTTAATTTGCCTTTTAAATCAGAAAAATAATTTTTAATTTTTGGTTTAATTTGATCTACTTTTATGTCTCCCGCAATAATGAGAAACATATTTTCTGGACAGTATCGTGATCTAAAAAGATCCACTATTTTGGGCACTGGCGTCTTTTTCACTACAGAATCAAAGCCTATGACCGGTCTCTGGTAAGGATGTTTTTGGTATAAAGAGGAAAATAGCATATAAGAAGACTTACGCGAAGGAGAGTCGTTTGATCTTTTAATTTCTTCAATAACCACCTCTCTCTCATTATCTACCTCAATACGATCAAAGAGAGGTCGCCCCACCATTTCGCTTAATGCATCTAATGCTGTTTCTACGTACTCACTTGATAAAGTCATATAAAAAACCGTTTGATCAAATGATGTGTAGGCATTGAGCTCACCACCTGAGGCCTCTATAACTTGAGCGATTTCTCCTACTTTATATTTTTTTGTTCCTTTAAAAAGAAGATGTTCAATGAAGTGGCTCAGTCCCTCTTGACCCTTGACTTCATCGGCGCTTCCTGTTCTAACCCATGCCTGTAAAGTAACTACTGGCGCCTTGTGATTTTCAACTACGAAAACTTTAAGCTTATTTGGCAAACTAAACTGTTTTACAGAAGACTTGTTCATGATTTCACCCTCTCTTGGAATCTACATTCATATTCCCTATTGCTTGCAGAAGTGCCCGTACTGTGATTTTGCAAAATATGAAGTACACGAAATTCCGCCCTATTTAGAATACACAAAGCTTTTGAAAAAAGAAATCTCTGTTAAAGCAAAAATGTTAAATATTAATGAATACTCATTGCATAAGAGGCGCCCTGTTCAAACCCTCTATCTAGGGGGAGGAACACCCAGTCTACTGCCGGTGGAACTCATTCAAGACTTAAAAGATCACCTTTCCGCTCATCTTGATTTATCTGATCTTAAAGAGTTTACCCTTGAGTGTAATCCTGGGACAATTACTAAGGACTCCCTCTCTAAACTACGCGACATCGGGGTGAACAGACTAAGCATTGGGGCCCAAACCTTTCACGATCCCACACTTAAACTTCTAGGGCGTAAACACTCTGTACAAGAAACGATAGAGACTCTCAAAATAGCTCAGGACTCTGGCATAAACTATACCTTGGATCTTATGTACGCTCTTCCGGGACAAACCCTTGAGCATTTCAGAAGCGATATCTCAACTGCACTTTTATTTTCTCCGAATCATATTAGCCTTTATTACCTGACAATTCCTGATTTTCATTTTTTAAGCCAAAATCGACCTCAAGAGGATGAGCAGATTAAAATGTTTGATACTCTTGAAGAAATGCTATCTCGTGAAGGAATATTTCGCTATGAAATTTCAAACTTCTCAAAGCCTGGCTTTGAATCTCAACACAACTCACTTTATTGGAATGATAGCGAGTATTTAGGACTTGGCTTAAGCGCACACTCCTACATAAAAAACAAATCATTTGGAGTTCGTTTTTGGAATCCCAGGACATATCCTAACTATGAAGGTTATGTGAACAAAATCCACTTGGAACAAGAAAATATCTTCTCCTTCCTTCCAGAAAAAAATATTGAAAACCTTAAGCTTCATGAAGCTCTGACTGATTTTTGTCATACATCACTAAGGCGCATGGAGGGTTTAAACCTTGAATTACTAACTCAAAAATTCCCTAATCAAAAACCCCTTGTAATTTCAATATTAGAGGACTTAATAAAAAACGATCTTGTTTTCCGTAGATCTCCCTCTCATTTTGCCCTTTCAAATCAAGGAAAGCGTCTTACAAATTTGGTATTTGAAAAATTAACCTTTTTAGAGGGTGATGTTGCGCGTCGCGACCTTGACAAATAGTCAATAAATCTCATCTTTTCTGACATAATAGCTTTTTTGGAGGACCCTTTGGAAGATAATAACAATTCAGAAAATCCATCTTCAGCTGAAAATATTGAGAATTCTTCAAGCGTAGAAATTGAAGAGTTTAAGAAGCAAGTTGAGAAATTACAAAATGACTACCTTTATCTGAAGGCTGATTTTGAAAACTATAAAAAAAGAGTTATCAAAGAAAAATCTGATTTATCAAAGTATGGATCAGAGTCACTCGTGATTGCACTTCTAGATCTTGTTGATAATTTCGAAAGAGCTCTTAGTTTAGAAATTAAACCTGAAAATGTTCAGAGCTTTGCTGACGGTATTAAGATGGTTTCAAACGAATTCAAGAATGTCCTTACTCGCTTTGGCGTAAGCGAAATCCCTTCTTTGGGCGTACCCTTTGACCCTAATTTTCATGAAGCACTTGGGACAGAGCCAACGTCAGAAGTGCCTGCTGGCCATATAACCAAAGTATTTAGCAAACCCTACAAATTGCATGACAGGCTAGTAAGGCCGGGACGTGTTGTAGTTGCCTCTGCTCCCACAAAACCTGATTCAAATTAATTTTTATGAATGAAGATTTTTATAAAATATTAGGTGTAACAAAGGCTTCCTCAGAAGAGGAAATTAAAAAAGCCTATCGTAAGCTTGCTTTGAGGTGGCACCCAGATAAAAACCCTGGAGATAAGGCAGCTGAAGAGAAGTTCAAAGAAATTACTCGAGCCTACGAAACCTTAAAAGACCCTAAAAGACGAGAACTCTACGATCGGTTTGGCGAAAACCCAAATTACTCTCACCACTTTAGAGATTTCGATCCTTTTGGAGGCTTTCGAAGGCCAGGCGGATTTTCACAACAAAATAACCAAAGGCAACAAGCGGGAGATTTTCAAAAAGACTCCTTTCAAGATTTATTTTCAGAATTGTTTGGTGAGTTTTTTGGCCAGCAAAATAAAAGGCCAAGATCTCAACGAGGAGCCGATCTCAAGTACAATTTAACAATCAGCCTGGAAGAGGCTGCAAAGGGTACAGAAAAAACGATTCACTTTCTCAGAAATCGATCAGGACAAGAAAAGGCTGCTAAAATACAAGTGAAAATTCCTCGCGGAGTCATGGATGGACAAAAGTTAAAGCTATCTCAAGAAGGTGATGAGGGGCTTAATGGAGGATCTATTGGAGATCTTTATGTTATTATTAACATACCCGAACACCCTCTCTTCAAAATTAAAAACGAGTCTGATATTTGGGTAGATTTTCCTCTTCCTCTCCATATTGCAATCCTGGGCGGAAGTATTGAGGTCCCCATTCTTACAGGCAAAGTTTCAATTAACATTCCTGCAATGACACCATCTGGAAAAGTCTTTCGGCTTAAAGGCAAAGGTTTTCCAAATGACAAGATCAAGGAACCTGGGTCACAATATGTGAAGGTCTTGATTGATATTCCTCAAAGTCTTACAGATGAAGAGAAAGACTTTTTTAAGTCTTTCTCAGAAAAGGAATACATTTTAGCAAAAGATCTAAAGTAATATCAAAAGGGGAATTTACGTGCTTTCAAAAATGCTAATTGCAATCATCTCCATTATTATTTCTGCCTGCTCCACAACTTCGAGAGAAGATGCAAAAAGAGAGGCAGCCCCTCCTCCTCCTTCCAGCGAACAACTGCAAAAAGAGCTTGCTCGCGCAAAAGCCCTTTTTTCCAAGAATCCTCAAGTAGCTTTAGTTTCATTAGAAAATTTAGCAAAAAATCACTCCGATTCTTCTGCTGGACTAGAAGCGCACAAAATTTTAGGCGATTCGTATTTTCGTTCTCGCAAATACCAACAAGCCTACACACACTACTCTACTATTCTTCAAAATAACTATCTTGAGTCATTTGAGACATCCATATGTTTAAACACTGTTTTAATACTCAGAGACTCCAATCAGCCACAAAAGGCCCTCGACACTCTAAATAGAACCTTATCATTTTCCGGCCTATCACAGGAAGAAAGACTCTCTTTGCTCAATGCTCGTCTTGATATACAAAAATCTTATCAAGACTTTTATGGACAACTAGAGACTCTGGGAACAATGTTTAATATTGCACAAAAACCCAGTGAAAAAGAAAGTATTCGAGCTCGCGCCTCTAGTCTCACAGATTCTATTACGCGCCCGCAGGATATAGAAAACATTCTATCAAACTCACGCCTATCTCTTGTTCATCCATCCCTACACTTTAGGCTTGGTAGTATAGCATTTGAAAAATCAGATTTTCCAACTGCAAGATCACATTTTAACAAAGTTATCTCGATTGATTCAGAGAGTGAGTATGCAGAGTCTGCAAGAGAGTATCTAGAGCAGCTTGATGCAAGATTTAGCGTCAATTCAAAAACAGTCGGAGTTATTCTTCCTCTTTCTGGAAAATACGCAGACATAGGAAGAAGTGTACTCAATTCACTTCAAATTGGACTTGGAATTTATGACAATCAATCTAATATTCGCTTGGCTGTTATTGATAGCGAGGGAAAGTATCTCGATGCGCGAAAAGCCGTTGAGAGACTTGTCATTGAAGACAAGGTTATTGCCATAATTGGAAGCTTGCAGAGCAAAAGTGCTGCTGCAGTTTCATCGAAAGCACAGTCCTTGGGTGTTCCAACTATTGTACTCTCACAAAAATCTGGCCTCACAGATATTGGGCCTTATATTTTTAGAAATGCCTTAACAAGTGAAATGCAAGTTGAGCACCTTGTGCGTGTTGCGCGCGAACAAATGGGCTTATCGAAGTTTGCAATTATTTACCCAGAAGATGCCTATGGGATTGAGTATGCCAATTTATTTTGGACAGCAGTGGAAAAATCTGGAGGTCAGATTCGTGCTGCGCAATCATATGATCCAAAAGAAACTGATTTTAGATCTCCTGTACAAAAAATTGTAGGAACTTACTATACAGAAGATAGAGCGTATGAGTATAAAGCAAAGCTTGCCGAATGGGAAAGCAAGCATAAGAAAAAATCTGCCAGAGACGAGGTCCCGCAAGACTTGTTGCCGCCTCTCGTAGATTTCGATGCTGTTTTTATTCCGGACAACACAAAGGCATTAGGACAGATTTCAGCCATGCTTGCAGTTAGCGATGTAAAAGGTGTTACACTTTTAGGGACTAATATTTGGAATACATCAGGATTAGCAGAGCGCGTAGGGGGCTTTAGCCCTATTTTTGTTGATAGTTTTCTAAAAAATGATCCTCAATTTTTGCAATCTCCGGTTGTTAAGGAATTTCAAGAAAAGACAGGTAAAATTCCATCACTATTTGATATACAGGCCTATGATACAGCCCTTGTACTTAAAAATGCTCTCAGCACTGTTTCCGGAAGAAGCGAACTGCAATCTGAGCTTACAAGATTGAGTTCACTTAGTGGGTCTTTAACGACACTTCAAATGCTCCCCTCTAGAGACCTATCACGCCCTATTGTCACATTAACGTTGAAAGATGGACAAATTGTACTGCTGAAGTAATCTAGCGAAAACTCTCAGCCTCAATTCTTTCTTCACCAAAATCATATCTCTTGTTCATCTGTAGATTGTTTTGAGTCCTTAGTTGCTTTTTATATAGTTTGTATTCTGCTTGCAATTGCTTAAGTTTAAAATACACTTGCTGAGGTTTTTCAAAAATACCCTCTTGAATGATCTCTGCTAGGTAAGCTGACACTAATCTTGCTAAAAAAAATCTCATTTCTGCTTCTTTTTGTGCAGTCAGCATTTGGTTTGCAACCATATCAATAACTTGGTTTTTTAGTATGCCTTGCCTTGAAATACGTCCATAGAGCATGTTCGTATGTACCTCAGCAGACAGGTACTTATTGTATACAGAAACCTGAAGACTCATTCCATGTAATCTTGGTATGAATGTCTTTTGAGTAATCTCTGAGGAAACAATTTCTGTAAGAATTCGATATGTAAAATTTGATAAGTCTAAATAATAGTGACCTACCTTCAAAAATCTATTGAGTTCATCCGAGTAAGATTTCCCCTGTTTAATACGTGTCAGAATATTCTGAATAAGAACTTGAGCTTCTCTTTCAAAAGCGAAGATTTCATCATAGCGAAATGAATCATGATAGCCATTTTTCCAAAGAGGCAATCTTTGTCCCTCTGACTCAAATAACATATCCATATATATGGAGCTATTAGACAAGCCATCTACCCTCACGTGTATTAGCTCATGAAATATATAACTATCTCTTGGTCTAAAATTATAAATTGCCCGTATAGGCACAATGACATCTTCTTCACGTACCATGGCTAAAAATTCCCGTAGGTATACAAGAAATGGAGAAATAATTATTTTCTTGTGATATTTTGTACCAATATCAGAGGCAAATCTATTTAGCACACTTCGCTTGCTTGGTAGAATTTCTATATACTCTACTTTTATACTTCTTCTGTGACCTTGGTAGTGAGTGTAGTCTGTAACTTCTGATTCAAATCGAAAATCAATATCTCGCTTCATCAATTCGATCTGCGCTATCTCAAGCATAATTTTATACAAAGTAACAAGGGACACAAATGAAATTCTGTGTTCTCTGTTTTCACGCAAAATGCCTAGAACTAATTTATCAGCCTCTTCTAAATTTTTTGATTTTCGAACTTTCTCTATTTGCAGATTTGATATTTCAAATTCTCCGCTCTTTTGAGCATGCTCAGCTACAGTAACTGCTAAAATTTTATGAAGATCATATGGCTCCATAAAATATGCCTGGCAACGCTTAGCTTCCGACACACTGAGCTGTGTAAAAAAAATGCTCAATAAAAAAATTGTACAAAGCCCACAACGAGACATTAATAACTCCTTGGATTAGCCTTTGAGTCTTGTACTATTATATCAAAAGTGCGGCTTGGTTTTTCTAGGAATAATACGTTTCGAAGCTCTCTTTGCAAATCCTTAATTTGAATATAAACATCTTCTTTTTTCTTTGTTTTTATAGCTTCTAAATAAGTTGCAGCTAGCTTAGAAAGTACAAATGCTCTGTAGGAAAAAAAGTGTGCTTTAGAAAGAAGCCTAGCGTGAATCTCAAGAGATTGAACCTTATTCTCTTCAAAAAAAGAATCGGTTGCTAATCTGACTGTGTCGACTCTGTCGCCTATTCTAACTTGTGTTTCTATACTACCAAAGTGCTCAGCCTCATCTAAAGATTCTGTTTTTTGGATAAAACTATTCTCAGTAATTCCTTTTTTTTGTAATCCCGAAAGTGCGGCATATGTGTACTCTGATAGATCCAACCAAATTGCGACCGCTATCTTTAGCTTTTCAAGGTATCTTGTATGTTTTTTATTTGTTTTTATTGCAGAAAGAACTTGTTGAATTAAGAACAAAGACTCTCTTTCATAGGCTATAAGTTCATCTATTCTATATCCTTCTCTATAGCCATCCAATCTTGTTTTCAATTGGCCTCTGGCAATGCCTTCTTGAGGTATTAGGTAATACTTAAGACTACTGGGCACAGACAAATTAGATGTTTTGATATGTATAATTTCATGTGGGATATAGCTTGATCTCACGCTAAAGTTGTAAGAAGCATCTATAGGTAAAATAAAAAACTCACTTGATTCAGCGGCATACGAAAAACTTTCGTATATATATCTTGTATCAAATATCAGTTGCCTTCCGTATCTATTAAATAGGTCTGCTGACATTTTATTAAGAGGATGGCTACCTTCTGGTAGTACTATTATATATTCATTTGTATTTATACGATCTCGTATATACTCAATTTTATTAATATAAAGTTCATTTTCTATCATTGCTAGAGCAAGAGCAGACAGTTGATCTAGAGTTCTTGGACCAAACTTAATATTTTGATTTTCTACCAAGTAATTTAATATTCGACTGTGGAGATCTTTTATATTTTTCGCAGTTATAAAAGTCATTTGCTCTTGTTCGGTCAACTCTTTTTCTTTACGATTTCCTAATGTAGATGGCACTCCCACATGAGTGGAAAAGGCATGCATAAGCATGTCTACAGATGCAAAATATGATCTACAGAGTCTGTCTTTTCCAAACCCTAAGGAAGAAGTACATAGAAGACCAAAAAGGAATAATCGAGATACAAGTTGCACAATCATTTCCTCTTATTTTGCTTAAAGCGTGTTTAGTCTTCCGTTTCCTATATTTCTAAGTTGCACAGGTGTAGCATGAATAAATATCTGGCCATTTTCAATTGGCTTAACCCCTAGGTTTGCTGGCAAAATAAATTCATTGGTTTCTGGATAAAATGTATAGTTTGTCTGCTGAACAATTTGTCTATCTTCTTTTGAGCTACCAGGTAATCCATAAGTGATTTCATAATTTATATCTGGCAAGAAATCGAGGCGAACCCTTTGTTGCGCAATAGAATTTGCAACTTCTTGTGCATAGGTCGCAAACTGCTTACCAAAATTATCAGAGCATAGATCGGCTTTATAGGCCCTAAAAGATTCAAGGTCTGAAAATTTATAAATCGGCCCACTTCCATCTATTGGACATGCGGCAGATCGTTTTTTAGGGTTTGCTAAAGCCATTGCAATATGAACTCTTTCTCGTCCATTCTCTGTTCCTGGATCACTTTTTTCTTCCACCAAAGTTCTATAAAATTCTTCTGCACTCAGTCCAGGAGTAGCATCATCAGCATCCGTCAAAAATATAATAAATAAGTGAGCGTCCTTTTCATAGAATCCAGCATTTTTTGTTCTGTTAAGTTCTTCATTTTGAATGATTTCTAAAACCGGAGAAAAAGATTCTTCTGCTTCTGGACCCCACTGAACGCCAATAGCGACTGTTGCTTTTAGAACTTCTTTTGCATTTGGCGTGCTGGACGTAATATAAGGTACGGAGTCTAATAATGAACCATCCGGGTTTTTAAGTGCCACTAATTCACCAAATGGGTTCATGATTCTTTCTTGTCCAAACCTGTTTTTCATTTTGTCATTTAAATATTTTCTGTCATAAACAGGCACAACACCAACTCTTGCTTCAATTCTAGAATTATCAAAAAAGATATTTGCAAATGAGTCTACATTTTTTTGTAAAGTATCTTGGTGAGGTTTCATTGATCCTGAGTTATCCACTACAAATAAAACAGTTACTTTTGGTTTCTCGATTTGCTTAACTTCACCTGCAGAAATTTGTAATTGTTGAAACTTCTCTGGAGGGGCCTGCATGAGAGGCGCCTTTGTTTTAGAACAAGAAATCGCTAATATTGAAATTAAGGTGATTATAACTACTTGTTTCATATCTTATCGCCTTCTGGACATTGAGTAGTCTCAACTTCAAACTTCCCTATTTCGTCCAACCATATTTCCTGACTACCCTCTTTAACTGGAAAGATAAGTAGATCTTTAGAATCTTTTTTATCGAATTTTAAATCTTTATCCTGAGCCAACTTTACATCTGAAATTTGAGTTCTATGAATAAGCTCTACTTCTATAATTTTCATTTTCTTTAAATTTTTAGATATTTCTTTTAATTCTTCTTGAGCTAAAGATTTCATCTTTTTAGGGGTCATATTCTTATGTCTATGAAACAATCTAGGGAGCTTAATCACATCTGGCCCAAGATCTGCATAATTTAATTTCTTATCTTTTGATTTCTGAATCCAATTCTTAACAAATTCAGAGTTTGAATTTTTAACAAGCTCTTCTAGCGCCTCAACTCTTGGAAGCATTGTTTGCTTAAATAGAGGTATTTTTTCTGCTACGCCGCGGTAGTTACAGATTTTTAAATCTACAAAAGCTGAAAGCATGATTGCCTCAGAACTTGCATATCTAATAAATACTGGGCTTGTGACAGATTTTAATTCTGCTAATGCTTTCCCATATTGTCTATTTTTTGTATGGGCCCATGCCTTTTCTTCTGCAGCATCTACCCAAAAATCAGATTCTTTACTAACACTATTATACTTTTCTATGGCTTGCTCTAGTTTGCCTTGACCATAAAGCTTACGAGCGCTCTGTAAAAGCGAAAGGTTTTCATCTGCATGAGCAGATGAAACTGCCACTACGCTGAGTAGTGCTGCAATTTTTAAACCTTTCACTAAAAACATCATAAAAGAACTCCAATTGAGAAAAGCCCTTGGATAATATTTTGTTTTCTATCTTGAGTTCCAATAAGATCTTCGTAGGCTTGGTATCTAACTTCTAAACGTGTCGAGAAATACTGATTTAACCATACGCCAGATCCAATTCCTGCAGCATATGTATTTGTATTACCGCTATCAAGCTTCATCACTCCATAGCCTACAAGAGCGTAAATATCGAAGTGTGCAATTCCTGAGTCAAAAAGATTTAATTTTCCATATATTGGAGCATAGCTAACTGTAACAAGACTTGTGTCGATTGGGAAATCTACTCCTACGAAATCTTGTGTACTACCTGGGTCAGCTTGCTGAGCAGCCCTTGCTCTATCGTATTGAATTTTTCCTTCGCTTGTAAGTTCATTATAAGAATGCTGGTATCTTACTCCAATTGCCCAACGAGGATTGAAGTGAAAATCCACATAGGCACCTACGTTTTGCGTATTTACGTAGCTATCGCCACCGCCATTAATTCCATAATTACCGCCTATCTCAAATCGATTATTAAGATCAACAGTTCTATTTTGTACGATACGAGCTTTTGATTCTCCATTCATGCTCTTTGCTTTTTCAAGAAAAGCTTCGTTATCGCCTAGGCCTTCAAAATCAGATTTTAAACTTTTTTGAGCTGTTGCTTTTTTACTCGTTTTTTTCTGCGCTTCTGCATTTACCGCAAAAAGAGCAATCGTTAAAAGAGCAGTGGCTGTTATAAATAGATTCTTTCTCATTGTTTTTTCTCCGTGTCGCTAGCGACTGTCGCTTGTTGAGAATCTACTTGTGCAGAGGCACAGTTTGATTCCTGATCCAACACTTCAAAATCCACCACTTCCGTTTTATCTTTTGTAATTCCATTAAGCTCTGTCGTAATTTTTAAATTTAAGCTCACTTTTTTATTTGCAGGAAATGCAACTTGCTTACCTTTGCTCATTTTTCCACACACAGTGTCTGGCTTCCAAGTTAACTTACACTGAAGCTTTGCAACCGCTTCTTGGCTATCACAATCAAGAGTTGCGCCCTTCAGAGATTTCAATTGCTGTACATTAATTGGTTGAATTTTTGATAAACCATTTTGTGTTGAAACTTCGAAATTATAGATATTATCTTGCCCTGCAATAGCTTGCTTAATTTTATTTTCCCATTTTACAAGGGCTGGTTGAGCGGCATAAAAAGCTGTTACACATCTCTGAAACTCTGTTGTTCCACTTGCCTCAACTTCAGATTTATTTCCTCTTGTATCTGCACCAATAACTATAACACCATTTGCACTTTGCACTGTGATATCAAAACACATTTCTACTTTAGGAGAATTCAAATCTAATTTTCCTTCGCGATTATAATCATCAGGTAGACGAGAGAAATTTAGTGTGTAATAAAAGCGAAGCCTGTTGTTGCCAAGCTTTTCAGGGTTATTTGCCATTTTTCTGTTTTCTTCAAAAAATCCAACAGAATTTGCAACATACGCCTCAGTGTTTGAATTCTTAATAAGAGGAAAGCTTATTCTTGGAAGTCTTGAACCCTCATACGTTGGGTCTGTAATATCAACATAAAAATTCATTTTTTCGCCTTCATTTGCAGACGGCTTTAATCCTTCAATTTCTTCAATTTTTGGAATTCCAATATTTTTACTAATCGCAAACACAATTGTTTGTTCTTTTGCATAACGCGATAATCTGGCGTTTGTTGGTTTTACCGCTACCAACAAAGCTTCCGTTGTCATAAGTGCGCCCGGAGGAATCACTCCTGTTTTAGGGGTCCATGTAATTGTATATTCAAATGCTGAGTTTTTTGTAATGACTGGTTTTTCGAGCGCAGGAGGAAAATTTGTTATTTCAAGAGTAGAATCTGTAATCTGTTCTGTTTGATATTTTTGCGGGACCGCAACGATTTTAAATGAGCCCTTTTTCCCTTCTGTGAAGTTGACAATATTGCTATTTGTAGCTCCACTGACTTGAATCACAAAAGGAATAATTGGAGCTGTTTGAAAATCTGATTTTTCATCTGTCTTAGGTGTAGCCTTTACATCTCTGTAATCTTTCAGTGCATCTGAACTTTGCCCTGCACATGACACAAGAATTAAACTTGCACCTACGATAGTTATTGTTTTTATATATTTGTTCATAATTTGCTCCATATTACGAATCACTTACGCGTTTGAGTACAAATGGGTAATTAACTTTAACGATTACACCACCGCGAGGTTTTGGGAATTTCCAAGACTTCAGACGATTTGTAATACACCCTTCAACTTGCTTTGATCTTAAACTTGAATTTGTGATATTTGCTGTTTTGACATATCCATCGGCTCCTATTGAGAATCCCATAGAAACTCGGCCCGACATATCAGGATCTTGCTGTAAACCTTGCTCATAACAATAACGAATCTCACCTAAGTGTCTTTCGATTACTGCAGCAATTTCATTTTTGTCTAATCCACCTTCAACAAGAGTTTCACTTCTCACAGGTTGAAAGAAAGACCCACCAGATCCGACAAGAGAAATTCTTCCATATCCTGCTTGGCCGCCGCCTTTACCTTTTGTGCCGTATCCGCCTGCGCCATCTGCACGCTGACCTTCACCAAGTGGGGCAGATACAAGACCCTTACCGTACAGTGACGTTTGCATGCCACCACTACCCTGTGATCCACCACGACCAATGCCTTTGGAAGTTTGGACGTTATCTAAATTTAAACCACCACGTTGGTTTGATTTGTTGAGACTACCCAAAGCCCCTAATGCACCCATTTGGTTAAGAGTCATTTCTTTTGTAGTAACTTTTGTAGCTTTTCTTGGTGTTACAGATCTTGCAATTTTAGGTGTCAGTTGTTTTTTGTTTGAAGCCTTAACTACTTTTGGTGTTTGTCTTACTTTAACTCTTTCTTCTCTTTGTTTTTCTTGTGGTCTTTCAATAATCTCTACTGTTTTAAGTTCAATTTCTTCGGAAGGTTTAAAGAAAAAACTAATTAAAAATAAAATAACCATGAGACCAGCTGATCCTGCTGATAAATACTTAAGAGAAAGTATAAATGGTTTAGGATCGTCCTCTGTGTGCTTAACTGCAGGTGTATGAAATCCAATATTATGTGTAAACTTAAGAGTTCCAATGTTTTCAATTTTTATTGCTTCTTTTTTTACATCTGATTTTTTAACGGTCTTAATGAGGTCATAAGATATTTTTTCTGATTTTAAAATCTCTAAAGAATCCCACGTTTCAATTCTGCGAGTGTCATGTCTATAAACAATATTAAGAGATGATCCTTTCCAATCAAGAACCCGCACTACTTGTCCTTTTTTGTTCTCTAGAACAAATGCTCCTTCTATTGAAGATGGAATTTTAATGGACTTCATAATTACCTCAAATCCTTGTACTGATCGATGCGGTCTTTAAAGTTTTTTCTAACACCAATTAAATCTTCCAAAGATTTATCGTCTTCTACTTTTGTAATGGCCTCTGTTGAGTATTGGTATTTACCACCCACAAGACGATCATCAAAATCGACATGAGTGCTGATCTTCTTCGTACTAGCAGTCTTCTTAGCTGGCGCTGCGATTGTTCCAAGCGCTAAAAATGTAATTACCAAGATCATGAGCTTCAATTTCGACCTCCGCCGTCGGTCATATCTATCCGAGAGTTCAAATAAGCAACCATGGGGCCAGGATTTAGCTGCTCTTCAATTTCTTTCATTTCTTTTAAGTAGCTGGAATCAAAGGGGTTTTGTCGAATCTTAGTTTTAAGCTGTCCTAATTTCTGTGACATTTTTTGGCGTTGTTGCCACTTTTTAGCCATATCAGAAGTATCGTAACCAAGTATGCCTGCTACTCGCTTTACGATCTTTACCTCACCTTTCGCGGTCTTATTGCCTGGCGCTTGTGTCTGATATGAGAGGGTTAATACTTCTTCAAATGCAGAACTTTCTTTTTCGCTCCAGAGCTTTGATAGTGTTGATGTTACTTCTGCTGCTTTTTCTTGATATGGCTTCACTTGCTCTGCCACTAGCTTGCGATATTCTTCTCTTTGTTGTTTTTTAAGACCCTTTGGCGCCGGAAGTTTTAAAATATCATTTGCAAGACGTCTGTTTTCTTTTGCAACGATTTGGAGTGCAACAAATTGAAGTGTAAAATCTTTTGATTCAACTATTTTTTGTGTTTTTCTTTCAAAACTATTGAGTAATGAAATTCTTTTTTGAATCGATCTACCTAGAGTATTTTGATTTCTAGGCTCTAACTTATGTTTAGTAAGTTCTTTTTGATCTTTTTCTATTCTTTCAATTCCAATCTCTCGTATAAGCAATTGGCCTTCAAATGTATTTCCAGAACCTCTTTGAGCCAGTAGCTGTCCACGCAACGTGTCTGTTGGCTTTTCATCGTAGGCATACATTCCTGCCGCCATATAAAGCGTCGAATTATCTCTTAAAAGAGACTTATATTTTTGAAATGTTTTATTTTTATTTTTTGAAATTCTAACTAAACTAAGCGCTACATTTTGTTTTTTAAATTTATTATTAGAGATACTAATGTAGTCTTCATAATGATTTGTGGGATTCTGCCCTGCCAATTCCGACGTTATTCCAAGCTTTAATGTATGCTCAGATACTTCTGATTTTTCTGGATTTATTTTCTTGAGGGTTTTATAAGCAGATTTAAAATCTAGCTTCATTTCATAAGCCCAAGCCTGCTGCGATAACAACTCATTTCTTTCTTTTTGAGAAATGTTTTTCGATTTTAACATTGAGTTTGTAGAAGAAATAAGGGCATCTAGATTTTTTGTTTTTCCTGCAATCAATATTCTATGCTTATTAAAAGATTTTTTTTCTTCCTCTGTAGCTGTTGACATATCTGTCTTCGCCAGTTTTTCGTATTGCCCATCTAAATCTGATTTAGAATTTGAAGTATTAATAACTTGTGCTGCCTGATTTAAGACTGCTTTTCTTGCAATTGTTTGAAATTCTTTTTTCCTCTTAGGAAACTTATGAGCATATTCATTAGCCCATTGCTCAATCTTTTTATCGTCTTTTAATATGACCAAAGTATCTAGGGATAAATCAGCAGCCTTATCTTTCACCCCTGTATCTTTTCTTTCAGAATATGCAACGGATTTAAATTTTTGTGCTGCCTCTTCATATTTCTTTTCTTCTAATGCCACTTGAGCAATTTGATATTCAACCTCGAGTGCTTTTGATCCATTAGCATTCAGCTTTAAATATTGATCATAGGCCTGAGATCTCATCGTCAGATCTTGAGATTGTTCTGCCGAATCGATTGATCCAAGCAAAGATCCTTCAAAGATATTATAAATACTCTTATCAAAGCTTTTTTTATTATCAGATTTTATGGATTTAATTTTTTGATGTGACAGATTGGCAGATCTATTAAACAAGGCAAATGCATCTTTCCATTGCTTTCTTTTCTGAGCCGCTTGCGCTCCCCAGAATGCCATTTCAGCATCGTCAAAAGTATAAACCTTGTAGGCTTCAACGAGTTCCACAGATGGAGTCTTTTCTTCAGCCATACCCCAATCAGTTATAATTTTTCTTATCTGCTGTTGCTGTGTATTGCACAAAGAAATATCATCGCAGTCATCATCTTTTAGAAGCTCAACAGCTTTTTGAATTTCTACTACTGTCTGTGCTTTTTTACCTAAATCGTATTGGATACGTGCAATTTTAATTTGGCCTTCTAATTTGCTTTCAGAGTTTGGATTTTGTAGTCCAATAATTGCCCACACTCTGAGTGCGCTTTTCTTTTTTCCTGTTCTATCAAGCTCTGTTGCAAGGTACGTAAGATTTGCTTGTCTTACATTTTCCGGGCTTAAGTTTAAGACAGATTCAATATCTCCATCCTTCAAATCCCTACGAGCAATAAATGTTGCATAATCTCTAGATGCTTCTTCTTGGAAGGATTGATCGTGCTCACCATTAGATTTTTTGAATGATTGTACATCTGATAATAGTGTTCTTAGATTTTTTATAGCCACTTCTGTTCTGCCAATATGAAATTCACACCATGCAATTCTATACTTAGCATAAGAAGCTCGTACAATGTTTGGTGTTTTTAAGGCTGTATCGAAATGTTCTTTTGATTTTTTAAAGTTCCCTTTATTAAATTCATAGTCACCGGCCTCTATATGGGCCTGAGCCACTATTTGTGCATCGTATGACTGTTTATCCTTGATAATATCGTCATATAATTTTTTTGCTTGGATCGATTGCCCCTGTAGATGCTGTAGGTGGGCTCTTTGAAACAGAATAAGGCCTTTTTTCTCTGTATTTTTCTCATTTTTAAAAGCTTTTTCGTATAGACCTAATGCTCTTGATCTATCTGATTTTATTTCTTTTTTATATTTAACATCGCCTCTGCCTTCTTCGAGCATCGCATACATTCTCGCTCTCTCAGAGTACAGATCTGCCAATCGTATGGTCATATTCTGCTTTGAAACGCTTTCTTCCGAGAAACTATAAACACTTTCTAATTTTTGAATAAGTGCCGTATGTGTCTCTACGCTCATTTTTTCCGCAAATGATGTTGCTGCAGCAAGCAGAGCAGCAAGTATGATTGTCATTGCGTAGAGTTGATTTTTCATTTTACTTCCCCGCTACTTTAGAGCCAGGCATAACCGCAAACTTATAGGACTCAAATCCCGCTTGCCCTCCTGCTCTGATCACTGGGCTTAATGTGTTAAAATCTAAATCTTTGTCTGCAATAATTATAAGTGAATTTTTAATTTCATCTGTTTGATCTTTTTTAGATTTTTTCGCTTCAATAAGTTTTTCAACGATCGTATTAAGGGTTACTTTTTTGTCATCCACAGAAAAAGTTCCATTCTCTATTTTAACAACCGTACCCATATTTAATATTTCGCTATAGCTTGCTGTGGGAAGTTGGGTTTTCGCCGAGAAATCTAAATTTTGTGCGTCTCCGCTGTAATTAGAGAGAAGAAAGATTACAAGAATAGCAAAGGCATCGATAAGTGCTGTCAGATTCAAAGAAAATGCAAGTGCGTTACTTTTTCCTCTTTTTGATTTCGGATTCATCACAACCTGTGATTCAATCAAACTTGTAAGAGGTCTTTGTTTTTTAAGTATACTTGAAGAAGCCATATTTAATCCCTTTAGAGTGGAGTAATTCCAATATTTAAAAGACCTGCTGACTTAAATGAATCCATTATCTCAATGATTGTGTTGTAGGAAGTATTGGCAGCCGGAACAACGAGTACCGTCTCAATACCAGAGTTTTTGAGGCCTTGCACAAAGTTGTTAATTCTTTCTGTTGAAATCTGACCGCCTTGAGACTTAAAGCTCACTTCGGATTTTTTTGCGAATTGTCTTGCTTGTTCATTTAAGTTTTGCTGGTTTAAATTTTTAAATGAGAACTCTACATTTGATTTTTCATCAATTGTAACCCAAACACTTGGAGACGTTTTGGTTTCACTTTGGCTTTGGCCCCCCATAGATTGAGAGGTTTTAATCATCCCTACTTGAATCCAAACCACAGTCATTAATAAGAAGCAGATACAAACTGCCAATACGTCAAATACTGGCATAAGGTTTAATTCTACATTGAGATTCTTTTTATCTTGAGAGCCGCCAACGAACGCCACAGTTTTCTCCTTTATTTAATACTTACTTAAAGTTTATGAACTGCGTTTTTTATTTACTGGTTCATAGTTGTAACTCAACCAGTTGAACACCATGAGTGATCCTTGGTTTAAGTCTTCAGCTAGTGAGTTTGCTCTGTTTTGGTATACGGCATACATAACAAGAGCTGGAATTGCGACAATCAAACCATAAGCTGTTGCATGCATTGCCATTGAAATACCTTGAGAAAGTAGAGTTGCTTTTTCTAGAGGATTAGACTGTGCAACACCATTAAAAGAATCAATAAGACCAATGATCGTTCCAAGAAGACCTGCTAATGTTGCAATATTTCCAAGAGCCGCAAGGAATCCTGTTCTTTTTTCTAAGAGTGAGTTTTCTGTTAATAAAACTTCATCCATCTTTGATTGGATTTCATCTTTTCCGCCCATATCAAGTGCTGCCTGAGCTCCTGCTTGAACGACTTTACCCATAGCTCCACCAATTTGCTGAGCTTTCATCACCACAGAATCAAGCTTTCCTTTTTTGATGTCGTCTTCAAACATTTTAGCTATTTTTTTGTTCTCAAGAGCTCTTCTTAAATAAAGTGCGTAGGCTCTCTCGGCGATAATCGCAAGTGATAGCACCTGACCTGCCAGGATGATCCACATAACATATCCGCCATGTCCAAATGAACCAATAACATTACTAATAAATGACATTTTAAACCTCTCTATTATTATGGGTTTTTCAAATAAACCCTACCGAACACCACAATAAGCAATTCCAGCGCCTATTTAGAAACCCAATATGTTTGATCTAATGCCCTTTAGGCTGAAGAAGTTTTAGCAACAGTGACGTTTTAGGGCCTTAAAGATATTTTTTAAGAGAATATCTTTTTTGAAAGACCTTCAAATTCAGTAACATTTTATGTCGCCAAAGCTGCGTAGCATACGCTCTGCCTCTTTTTAAAAATGGCATAAGCATTGCTCTATATTTTCTATGATGAAACATATATTGCTTATTTTATTTATATTTTCAGTCACAAATACTGCACATGCTTTCTTTTGGAAGAAGCGATCTTGCTATGGTGGAATTATGTTTATTGACTGGGATACCAAGGGTAACTGTTGGGCCTTCGACCAAAACGAAAGAGCTTGTAAAAAAATTAAAGACAAAAATATCTGTAGAAAAGAAAATCCTACGTATTACGGAACAGCCAGAAATCGAAAAGGTTGTTTTGAGTTTACCAATAGAGGCGCTATGGTTTCGAAAGTGCCCATGTCTTATTGCAAAGATGATTAATTAAAATACACCTGACAATTCAAGTTTACTGGAATCTCTATTCCAGTAGATATTTCTCTCCGTTTTATACTTCCTTTTTCTATTCTCATATAAGTAAGCACCGTTGGGCCATATGTCCTCAATTTTTTTTGCCATATTCTGACAGACGAGTTTTCATCAACCCCAAGAGCAGTCATAGCAGGATAATCTAGCAATAAACTAGCAAGCCTATTGTACCTATCTCTCACTAGAAAATGTTGATCTACAAGAAATGCAGTTAAGCCCAAACCCGCTCTCACTTCTGTATTTCCTTTGCCAATAATTTCTAAATCTGCTTTTCCCGTCATGGAAATTTCTGACATTAGAGCTGTTCCTGCGCTTGTTCCAGCGAAAACAATTCTCGAATCGTATGCAAATTGAAGAATTCTACGTAAATTAAATCTATCGATAATATCGAGAGCTCGATTTTGATCTCCACCGGAGAAAAATACATGGGTTGCTTCTCCTAACTGTTTTAGGAATAGTTTTTTTGATTTTGAATCTGTAACATGTACAGCCTGAAACACTTGACTGGCAAGAGCACTGTAAAGGTCCTTTGAAATAGCATCGAATGTTGCGTCTGGCTCCTGCGTGGACCATGCTATCACCAAGATCCTAGATTCTGGATGATGCTTCACATAGTCCACAAGTGCAACTTGGTCACGGCTCCCCCCTCCGAATAAATAGATAGGTGTCTCTTGTGCCTCTGCCTTTATAACAAAAATTACTAAAATTACTAAAATCCAATTCATGCAAACGGATATACAGGAAGAGACTTAGCGTATAAATTTTTATTCTGATAACTAACCGATTTACACACCGTGTATGTCCAATAATCAACTTCAAGCTGGTAATTAGTCCAGCTCTAGGTGGGGGATTAAAATGGCTCATAAAGACAAGCTTTTGGCAGAGTGTAAAGAGAAATTGATAGAAGCAAAGTCAGACATCCTAAACCGTCTTGTTGAGATTAAAAGAAATTTTATACTCAACTCAGAAGACAAGGGCGGAGATGAGGCAGATCAAACTCAAAGAATTCTGATGGAAAAACAAAATCTCTCAAATCACCAAAGACTGATTGAAATGCTCGTAGATATTGAACATGCACTCAGAAAAATTGATGCAGGCTCATTCGGTATATGTGAAGAAACAGAGGAGCCAATAGAGGAGGCGCGACTACTCTCTCTACCGTGGACAAGATTAAGTATTGAGGGAGCAGAACTTCGCGAAGCAAAACAAAATTTATTCCGTAATCACGTTTAAATTTTTCCATGATGCTTTAATTCTAGACATAGACTGAAGCGTTAGATGCGTCGTTTTTTATTGATACTCTGTAAAACTC
>CAUJDY010000028.1 GCA_963169805.1 Bdellovibrionota bacterium
GATATTCTATGTATAGATACAGCTCATGGATATTCTAAAAATGTTATAGAAACACTTTCCTACTTAAGAAAAAGATTTCCTGATTTAGTGATAGTTGCGGGAAATGTGGCAACAGAAGAAGGCGCTGATTCCTTATTTAAGGCAGGTGCGGACGTTGTGAAAGTTGGTATGGGGGCTGGCAGTATTTGTACAACTCGTATTGTAGCAGGAATTGGTGTTCCGCAAATCACAGCCGTAATGGATAGTGCGAAAGCAGCAAAAAAATATGGACGTACAGTCATTGCTGATGGAGGTATTCGCTACTCTGGAGATGTGACAAAAGCAGTAGCACTTGGAGCAAACACTGTCATGGTTGGGAATTTGCTTGCAGGTTGTGAAGAGTCTCCAGGTGAAACAATTTTGTATCAAGGACGAACTTATAAACTCTATCGTGGCATGGGAAGCTTGGGCGCAATGAGAGAGGGATCCAAGGATCGCTATGGACAATCTGATATAACAGAAACGGACAAGCTTGTTCCCGAGGGCGTAGAAGGAAAAGTTCCTTATAAGGGATCTGCAAGTAGCATTATATATCAGCTTGCAGGAGGATTGAAATCTGGGATGGGTTATTTGGGAGCGACAAATGTTCAGGATCTTCAAGATAGGGCTCAGTTTGTGAGAATTTCTCCTTTTGGTCTCAAAGAGTCTCATGTTCATGATGTGACGATTACAAAAGAAGCTCCAAATTATAGATTGGAATAATATATGAGTGAGCAGAATAAGGTCGCTATTTTAGATTTTGGATCTCAATACACTCAGCTCATTGCAAGACGTCTAAGAGAGCTTGAGGTTTATTCAGAAATTTTTCCAAACAATGTCTCTTTAGATAAGCTTAATAGTTTTAAGCCAAAAGCCATTATTCTAAGTGGTGGGCCTGCATCTGTAACTGACGAGAGCGCTCCCAATCGTGATGTGCGTGAGCTTAGAAAAATAGCTCCTGTACTAGGATTGTGTTATGGCATGCAACTTATTGCACACCAACTAGGTGGGAAAGTTTCTCCAAGCCAGTATCGTGAGTACGGTTTAACACACGTGAAGTGGAAGTCACAAAATTTTGTAGATTTGAATTCTCAGGTTGTTTGGATGAGCCACGGGGATACAGTTACTAAATTACCGGAAGGTTTTGAAGTGCTTGCTGAAACAGAAACAGGCGCAATTGCTGTTATAAGTGGTCCTGGATACATGGGGTTTCAGTTTCACCCTGAAGTCAGTCACACACAAAACGGAAATGTTTTGCTGTTACAGTTTTTAAAGAACTGTAACATAATGCCTGATTGGAGATCCGATCATATTTTTGAATTACTAAAGGAAAAAGTACTAAATCAAGTTAAGCCAAATGAAAAAGTGCTTTGTGCTCTCAGCGGTGGGGTAGATTCCTCGGTAGCAGGAGTCTTTTTGAGTCGTGTTTTAGGTAAGGATCGTGTTCACTGCATTTTTGTGAATAATGGATTGCTCCGTAAGAATGAATTCCAAGATGTCTTAAAAATGTATGAGTCGCTTGATTTGAACGTACAGGGTGTGGATGCTTCGGCAGTTTTTTTGGAGCGTCTAGATGGAGTATTTGATCCTGAGAAAAAAAGAAAAATTATTGGACAAACATTCATTGATGTTTTTGAAAATAATATGCCCAATGATGTCCATTATCTCGCTCAAGGAACTCTTTACCCAGATGTAATTGAATCTTTATCTGTGCAGGGTGGATCTGTAACAATTAAAACTCACCATAATGTTGGAGGGCTTCCAGAAAAAATGAAGCTTAAATTACTAGAGCCATTTCGTGAGCTTTTTAAAGATGAGGTTCGCAAATTAGGGGCAGATCTAAATATTCCAAAGGATATTTTAGAAAGACATCCCTTTCCAGGACCTGGTTTGGCGGTGCGAGTTATTGGTGATATCACACGCGAAAAACTAGATATTCTAAAAGACTGTGATGCAATTTATATTCAAGAGCTTAAAAGCTCAGGTTATTATTCAAAAATATGGCAAGCATTTTGTGTTCTTCTTCCTGTTCAAACTGTAGGAGTTCAGGGAGATGGTCGAACGTATGAAAGATCTGTGGTCTTAAGAGCTGTTACCTCTCAGGACGGAATGACAGCAGACTGGTTTATGTTTCCTCCTGAGTTTCTAAAAAAAGTTTCGAATCGTATTACAAATGAAGTAAAGCGTGTGAATCGCGTTGTTTACGATATTACATCTAAGCCACCAGGAACCATTGAGTGGGAGTAATGTGATGTCGAATTCTTTTGTTCACTTACATGTTCACACAGAGTTTTCTCTTTTAGAGGCCTGTACTCGCACAAAGGAATTGGTGAGTAAAGCATCAAGTTTGGAGATGCCAGCAGTCGCTATTACAGATAATGGTAATATGTTTGGAGCTGTAGAATTTTATTTGGCATGTAAAGGAAAAGGGCTCAACGGTATAATAGGATTGGATGCTTACATTGCGCCCCATGGAAGACTTCACAAAAGTGACGACAAAGGGAAAGCTCCTAACCGCAGAATAGTTCTTCTTGCACAGAATTATGAAGGCTATCAAGCTCTCTGTAAGATTTCGACTCTTGGCTATCAAGAGGGATTTTATTACAAACCACGTATTGATTATGAAGTTTTGAAACAGCATAACAAAAATTTAATTGCACTGTCTGGTGGTCTACGTGGTGATGTTGCCATGGATTTTTTTGATCATGGTCCTGACAAAGCTTTAGAAAAAATTAAATATTATAAAGAAATATATCCTGAAAGTTTCTATTTAGAAATGCAAAGGCCACAAGTAGCTCAGTGGACAGAGTATAATAAATTTTTGGTTGAGGCTTCAAAAATTACAGGTTGCCCTGTTGTAGCTACCAATGAGGTTCACTACTTGGGGGCAGAGGATTCTTTTGCTCAAGAAGTTTTGATTTGCATTGGATCTAATAAAACTTTGCAAGACGAAACACGGTTCAAGCTTGGATCTGATCAATTTTATCTTAAATCTGCTCCACAAATGAGAGATTTGTTTAAAGATATACCAGAGGCTTGCGATAATACTTTAGAAATAGCCAATCGGTGTAAAGTTGAGTTTAAACTTAAAGATGCACAAGGGAAGCCGATCTACCACTTGCCCTCATTCCCAACAGAAAATGGAAGAAACTTATTTGAAGAAATTTCTGAACGAGCACGACAAGGTTTAGAAGTTAGATTTCATGAAGCTTCATCTACAAGTCAGCCTATTTTAGAAGAAGATAAGAAAATTTACTTTGATAAGCTCGCCTATGAATTAAAAGTTATAGATGGGATGGGTTTCAGCGGGTACTTCCTGATAGTCCAAGACTTTATTAATTGGGCTAAAAATAATGATATTCCTGTGGGGCCAGGCAGAGGATCTGGAGCAGGGTCTGTTGTTGCTTGGTCTTTGAGAATTACAGATGTCGATCCCGTCAAAAATAAACTCATTTTTGAAAGGTTTTTGAATCCAGAGCGTGTTTCCATGCCCGACTTTGACGTTGATTTTTGTCAATATCGAAGAGGAGAGGTGATTCAATACGTTAATCAAAAATACGGTGAACCCTCGGTCTCTCAAATTATTACATTTGGTAAAATGCAAGCACGAGCAGCGCTAAGAGATGTTGGGCGAGTGATGGGTATGAGCTTTCAGGAAGTCGATGTTGTTTCAAAGCTCATACCTGACAAGCTTGGTATTACTCTAGATGAAGCCATTCAAATGGAGCCTCGACTCAAAGAGTTGATGGAAGGTGAGCCAAGAGTTAATACACTAATGGATATAGCTCGTCGAATTGAAGGATTGCATCGACATGCCTCCATTCACGCCGCTGGGGTGATTATTTCCAATCAACCACTTGTTACATATGCACCTCTCTATAAAGGAGTTGAGGGAGAAAACGTAGTTCAGTATGACATGAAAAATTCTGAGAAGATTGGGCTAATCAAGTTTGACTTCTTGGGACTAAAAACTCTGACCCATATTAATAATGCCCTTAAACTCATCGCAAAAAATCGGGATAAAAAAATCACAACTCAAGACATTCTAATGGATGATCCTGGGATTTATGAACTCATGACTAAGGGTGATACAGCAGGGGTATTCCAGTTTGAAGGAAACGGAATTACAGAAGTTATTAAGCGTGTGAAGCCGACTTGTTTTGAGGATATTGTTGCTGTTAACGCTCTTTTTCGTCCTGGCCCAATGCAAATGATCGATGAGTACATAGCTCGTAAACACGGACAATCTCAGGTTGTTTATATATTTTCAGAGCTTGAAGACATCTTAAAAGAAACTTACGGAATTATTGTTTACCAAGAGCAAGTTCAGTTGATTGCTTCTAAAATTGCAAATTACTCACTGGGCGAGGCAGATCTTCTTCGTCGTGCTATGGGTAAAAAGATTAAAGAAGAAATGGATCAGCAGCGCCAAAGATTTCTAAGTGGTGCAAAACAAAACAAGCATGATGATAAAAAATCTGAAGAGTTATTTGATCTTATGGCTAAGTTTGCTGAGTATGGATTCAATAAATCACATGCAGTCGCGTATTGTGTGATTGCCGCACAGACAGCTTGGCTCAAGCACTATTATCCAGTTGAATTTTATGCCGCTCTTTTAAGTACAGAATTAGGCGATACAGATAAAGTAGTTAAGTATGTCAAAGACGCACGAAGAAAAGGTATTGAAGTAAGACAGCCAGATGTCAATGAATCTGAACATGAGTTTACAGTCAGAGGTGAAACTATATTTTTTGGACTTGGAGCTATAAAAGGAGTAGGGCAGTCTGCAGTTGAAGCTATTCTTGAGGCTCGAACTGAAAAGGGCGGTAAATTTAGCGATATTGAAGAATTTTTTATGAGTATAGATCTGAGACGAGTGAACAAAAAAGTCATAGAAAGTTTGATAAAGGCAGGAGGGTTTGATTCTTTTGGGATCGAAAGAGCAAGACTCCTACTGGGATATGAAAAATTTATTGAAAGATCAGAATCTGCTAGGAAAGATTTAGATCTAGGGCAAGAATCGTTTTTTGGTTTAATGGAAAGTGAGTCAGCTGAAAAGCTTGAGTTGCCACCAGTAGAACCTTGGACGTTATCGGCTAGATTAAATTGTGAGAAAGAAGTTCTTGGCTTTTATTTAAGTGATCATCCACTTAATGGAATTCAGTCTATCTTAGAGAGAGCTACGAGTTGTGAAATTGCCGACTTAATAAAGTATGAGTCAAAGAAAAAAGTACTTATAGGTGGAATCATTGGATATTTTCGTGAGATGTTCACGCGCAAGGGAACTCGTATGTGTTTTGCTCAACTTGAAGATTTATCAGGTATGGTAGAGATGGTTGTCTTTCCAGATGCATTTGCACAATATGATATGATGATTAAATCGGATCAAGCTCTTGTTGTAGAAGGTGTGTTAGAAAAAGAAGAAGAATCTGTGAAAATAATTGTAGAGAAAATGTTTTATTTAACAGATCGAATGAAGAATCTAAATAAACTGAAAATTCGGATAACTGAGAAGTTCTCGGAGTTTGAGCAGTTAAAGAAGATTATTAAAAAATACCCAGGGAGCTCTGAGATTTACCTAGAGTGTCGTCTTGATGAACCTAAAAAGACAGTTCTATATAAAATGACAGAAATTCAAGGGGTTAATGCGAGCCCTCAGTTCTTTGAAGAAATTTATGGGCAATTTAAAGATA
>CAUJDY010000029.1 GCA_963169805.1 Bdellovibrionota bacterium
GATCCTCAGATTTTTCTAAACGAACCGAGAGATTATTGTCCTTAATTCCTTCAAGACCTCTTAAGTGCTCCAAAACTTCCTTTGCCTCTTCTTCTGACATTCGGTGATTTGAAGCTTCTTCTTCTCCATACCCCAATTGCGTATCTTTTTCATCGCTAGCCTCAGTTTTGGTTTTTTTATCCAACTTCTGAGTTGAGACTCCCGCGATATTTACTAATGAGTTGAAGATGTTCTTTACATTCATACAACTGCTTATCGGAATCTCTTTTTAAGACGTAAGTAAAAAAAAGAAGATCACGGCTAAGGTCGTGATTATAAACCCTAAAATACCACCGGAGAGTTTCCTCTCCGGATGGGTTAGGTACCGAGAGCCATTTCTGACTCTCTTGAGGAGATCCGGGATTATGCCAACAACTTCAATGCTTGAGCTGGGAATGCGTTAGCCTGTTGTAAGATTGAAGTAGAAGCGTTTAGTAGTATATTGTTTGTTGCCATTTCAGCAGTAGACTGTGCAATGTCTGCATCTCTGATTCGAGAGTTGGCAGCACTTAAGTTTTCTTCTGCAGTCTGTAGGTTATTTACAGAAGAGAACATTCTACTTTGTACAGCACCAATTTCAGAACGATACTCATTTACTTTTGTTTGAGCTACATCAATTCTAGACAATGCATCTTTTGCGCTATCTTTACTTGTGTAATCTAGACCTTCTACATCTAAATTAGATGATGTTGAGTTTAACTTACCAGGTTCAAATGTAAGTCTATCTACAAACTCATCCGCACCACTTCCTACGTGGAATTCAAAAACATTAGCAGTACCATTGAGAAGTTGCACGTCACCAAATTTTGTACCTTGAGAAATTCTATCTATTTCCAATGTAAGTTGATCTACTTCTTTTTGGATGAATCCTCTTTCAGTATCTCCTATTGTGTCAGATGCAGCTTGAATTGCTAACTCTCTTAATCTATTTAAGATATTTGAGTTCTCAACTAATCCACCTTCTGCAATTTGCAAGAGAGAGATACCATCATTAGCATTTCTACCAGCCTGACGGAAACTTCTGATTTGCGACTTAAATCTTTCCGAAATAGAAAGACCAGCAGCATCATCAGCAGCTTTAGTAATTCTTGATCCGCTCGAAATTTGAGCGAAGTTTTTCTCAACTGTTCTTTGAGATTTTCCCAAAGTGTTTTGTGCGTTGAGGGAAGCGACGTTTGTTGTAATTCTTAAGCCCATTGAGGACCTCCATACTTTTGTCGAGAATCATTCTCGCACCCCCTCGGAGCGGACCCATTTCCGTCCGAGGGAGCGTGGCATTTATGCCGGGTTGTTAAACACGTTGGAGTCAAATTTGATCTGAAGGAGGTTGAATAACTTTTTTGAGTTATCCCAGTAAAACAAGCAGTCACTCAAGTTTTACTGCCAAGCTTTCTTTTCTCACTCGACTCACGTGTAACCTTTCGGCGAGGTCTTGCTAGCCTTGAGTGCCGTCCAGCAAAACTAGACTAACGTCACACAAAAACTAGACTATAGTTTTGAAAAATAAATCGATAGTCCTGAAATTTTAAAACTTTGGTCTAGGTTTTTCCTGGATGGGAGGAAGGTCTTACTAGACAAGAGGTATTAAAAACAAAGTCTAGAACAAAAAATATTTCAAACCTTCTCCTTGTGGGCGGTTATCTCTAAGACTAAATGTCTACAGCTGTCTTTATACCCGTCATTCAAGTTTGTAGCGTCTCATACCGATACATATTTATAGCTATGAAAAAATTAAGGGCCTCACTCATTCTATTAATGCTTGCACTGTCTGGTCTTCTTTACCAAAACTGCGGAGGCATACATGTTGCCCCTGTGGCCGATGGTTCAAGCGCTGGCGCTGGGCCCGGAGGATCTCATCTTCCTGGGGGACCGGGTTCAGTAGACGATCCAATCGAAAATCTCTCTCCAGATTATAATGATCCAGAGAACTTTAGAATACTTGCTCTAACATCTCCGTCCCCTCAAACAAATCAACTCACCTTACACTTATTATCTCAATCTCAAAGCAATCCTGTACAATCTTTGACAATTACCACTTCTACTCTTGTGGCATCTGCTACTAATATGTTGGTCTTAAAAACTCCCAATCCAAATATAAAGAGAATTGCTATTCACCTTAATATTCCAGGCACCATATTTATTGCCGAACTCAATAAAACTACGTCTCAGCTACAGCACATTATGACAATAGATTTGGAAGAAGGCCTTCCAATACGAGACATGTTTTTTCAGAGAACTGAAGACTGTAATAATGATGGTTATTCTGATTTTTATATTTCCGAGCAAATTTCTTCTCCCACTAATTCTTATTATGATCTTATATGCATATCAGGAAATAATTTTTCTGAAATCTCTAAAAAAAGACTGGGGGATGACTATTATGCAGAAGGAAATGAACATTCGTTCGTAAGCATTAGAACAGCTTTACCGGATATGAATTTAGATGGAAAAATTGACTTTCTAATTACAAGACGTATTAATTCTACGCTAACTGCTAGCATTCTCGATGTACACTCAAACGAGATTCTTCTTGATTTAGGGCCAACAAACTCTGTTCTTCCCATTGTGACTGGAGATCTAAATTCTGATGGAACTTCTGATATCTATGATATTGCAGCAGATAAAATTGATTTTTACATTTCTAACTCAGAAGAAATTCAACATATAGAAGTACCAGGTATTTTCTCCGCAATGTATCATTCTTCTGGTGTGCCATTAGTAGATGGATATTACACTCAAACAACGAATTTTGAATTTATCAAGAAAGATCAATTTGGAATTCCCTCTGATTTGCAGTTTTTAGAGATTCAAGGCATATCTGAAACACAAAATTCTAAAAATATAACTCCTACAAAAGTTCAACAGATTACAGGTTACGGTGGATCAAATTTAATAGTTTCACCACAAATTCGTCTCCCAGATTTAAACAACAATGATACGAATGAACTTTTAGTTACTATTTTTAGCGGTGCATATCTTATCGATCCTAATACCGAAAGTCTCATTAGAAGCTTCAATTTAGGAATAACATCCATGAGTAAATTTATGCTTATTTCTTATGATTGATTGTTAATTATTCCAGACCAATAGTTTCTGAAACAACGCTCTTAATGATAGATGGATTACCCAAATGATCTGTTCCCGGAGAATCAAAAAGCTCTGCCCATATGACATACTCTTTACCCATATATTTATAAAACGCTAAAAAAGCACCACGGCCATAGGCTCTCCGAAATCTGGTTGCAATATAAGCTAGTTGTATAAGGTGTGAATCTCTGCCATGAGCATTATTCGCTAGATCTGGTCCTTCACGCACAATACTCCTCTGCTTAATATGCTCATAAAACTGATTTGAAACAAGCAGTCGCCCTTCGCTTACAAAATTAAATCCTTCTTCTATAAGTATTATTTCAAGCTGGGCAATAAGAGCTTCTCGTTTGGAACCCCAAAGCGAGAGAGAATCATTTGCATCACTCATCACATCTCTAATAAAGAATTTAAAACTCAGCGGATCATTTAACATTTCATATGTAAATCGAACTTCGGCAATATGTTGGTATGAACTTAATCTATCTGGTAATTCATTTTTTTTACTAAAATAAACTGACTTAGGCTTACCAGTCCAAGAATCTATAATAAGTAGTCTTTGATAAACTGTCTCGCTTAATTGATTATAGTTTTTCAAATAAAATGAGAAATACCCCGTACACAATGATGCTGCCCCAACTAATTCAGTACTTAGCAGTAAAAAAATGAGGATACTTGTACGTTTGAATATACGAATGCATGTATTTAATGGCAATATTTCGACGGCCTTTCTACAATAGTAGAAAGCAGTATTCATGCCTATTATACGGCCAAGTTATTATGATTTCGGTAGCTTATAAATATCCAGAGCATGACTGAGAGCCTTAAATTGTTACTTATTTGATAGCCGCATAAACTCTGTGAACATCGTCGTTGTCATCAATTTCTTGTAAGAACGCGACAACTTCTTTTTCTTGATCGCCTGATAACTCCACTAAATTTTTTGGAACATAACCCAGTTCAAATTTTGTGACATTCCAGCCTGCTGCAATCAAGCCCTTATTCACAACATCTAGATCCGAGCTTTCAGAAAAAAATCTAGCACCAATCAAACCTTCAGCAACTTCTTCTTTTTCAAGAGGCTCCACATTCTGTGCACCAACTTCAATCGCGACAGATTCAATATCAAGAGATTTATCACTATGTGTTGCTTCGACGATACCCATACGATCAAACATCCAAGCAACACTTCCTGGAGTTCCAATTTGACCTTGCCTAAAAATAACTTTGATTTCTGAAGCTGTACGGTTTTTGTTATCTGTGAGACATTCAACTATGACAGGAACCTTATGCGGCGCAAAGCCTTCATATGTTATCGTTTCAAACTGCGCCGCATCTTTATCTAGACCGGCTCCCTTTTTGATCGCTCTTTCAATAGCATCTCGAGTAACGGATTGTTTTTTTGCGGCCTCAATTGCGGCACGCAGTCTTGGGTTGTAATCTGGATCTGGCTGGCCAAGCTTTGCAGCCACCTGGATTTCTTTTGTTAGCTTATGAACTATTGCCCCTTTTTGAGCAGCATTTGCAGATTTACTTTGGTGTTTCCACTGTGCACCCATATACGCCTCCGAGATATGTATTTATGTATGCTATAGGCTTATATGAATCAAAGATTTTCTATGTTTTTGATAAAAAAAGACCCTGGGAAGCGCAAACCTCCCAGGGTGGGCTTAAGAAACTCACGCTTTTCACGGCGTGAGGGTTCTATTTTTAAATTCAATAATATGTTCTAAATCTTATCGCTCGTGGTTCTTACTTGACCTAGTGAGGTCAAGCAGAGGAACCACATCGCATATTTAGGATTAAGATAATAATCTGAGTGCAGTTGCACCTTGTTGGTTAGCCTGCGCTAACACCCCAACAGAAGCCTGTTGAAGAATGTTTGCCGAAGCTAACTCAGCAGATTCGTAGGCAATATCTGCATCTCTCAAACGAGATCCTGCTGCAGATAAATTCTCATACTGAATATCTAAGTTCGATACCGTTGTATTGAGTCTTGATTGTACAGCACCAAAGTCTGCACGTAGAGCTCCCACTTGCACGATGGCTTCATCCACTAGTTCCAACGCATCTCTTGCTGAATCTTTGTCTGTTACATTAATACTGTCATACCCTAATGTTGATGCTGTTGCGTCGGCCTTAATTTCGTAACCAATGACGTTTTCTTCTCCGCCAAATGGTCCAACGTGGAACTCTAATTCTTCTCCTGAACCATCTAAAAGCTGCTTGTTACCAAATCTTGTTGTTTTAGCAATTCTGTCTGCTTCTTGAATCAGTTGCTGCGCTTCTAGATCAAGGAATCCTCTTTCAACATCAGAAACTGTATCTGATGCTGCCTGTACCCCAAGCTCTCTTAATCTCACTAATACGTTAGTGATTTCATTCAAACCACCTTCACTTACTTGAATAAGTGAAACTGCATTTGAAGCGTTTTGTTTAGCGACTGAGAGACCGCGAGTTTGACCTCGGATATTCTCAGAAATAGACAATCCTGCTGCATCATCTGCTGCATTCACAATTCTGCTTCCGCTAGCGAGAGCAGATAATGCGTGGTTCGCCCTTACTTGTTGTTTGCCCAGATGTCTCTGAGCATTGATTGAGGCTAAGTTCGTATTGATTCTTAAGCCCATAAACGTACCCCTCCGTTAAGTCAGAGCGGTACAGTAACTAACTAAGAAGCAACTAAAGATGCTCTTAAGATGTCTCTACACCGCTGATGACGGTTAATATTCTTTTGTTGGAGGATATCTTTTTAGGTGACCCTCGGGGGTGACTGTCCCCAAGTGTCTTTGACGACTCCAACGTGTTCAACTGCATTACTTCTCGGCCTTGGTCTAGAAAACTTAAGGCCAAAGTCTAGGTAAAAATAAAGGTTCTCACAAAAAGACAATGTTTTTTTGAACAATTGTACCAAGATGATTCACAACGTAGGTCTAGTGAGTACTAGACTCTTGTCAAACGGCATTATTGTTTAATTTTGGGAATAAAATTTAACACCTTTTTGAAAAAATCCGATAACATATATAGAGAAACGCAAATACTCTATATTTGCAAAGCTTCTGGGAGGTGGACCTTCAACGAGGCAAACGTAAAAGCCCTCATGCTAAATTCTAGTTATGAGCCGCTTCGAATCGTCAATTGGCAAAAAGCCCTTATTCTCTGGTTTCAAGGTAAAGTTGATATATTAGCTCATCATCAGTCATTCGTTAGAAGTATCAGTAAATCTTTTCCTCTCCCTAGTGTTATTCGATTACGCAAATACGTAAGAGGACAAGAGACAACGCGCATCCGTTTTTGTCGTGAAAATATCTACTTAAGAGACAATTTTATGTGTCAGTATTGTTGTGAACAATTTCCAACACGAGATTTAACTTTAGATCATATCGTTCCAGTGTCTCAAGGTGGGAAAAAAGATTGGAATAACATTACAACTGCCTGCCGCACATGTAATCAAAAGAAAGGCAGTCGCACTCCAGAACAAGCGGATATGCCCCTTCTTAAAAAGGCAGAAGAACCTAGGTGGCTTCCCGCTCTAAAATTTGAGGTCAATGAAAAGACGGCTCCTTCAGATTGGTTTATTTATCTCAACCTAGACGAAAAGCTGGCTTAAGTCTTTAAAGACTTCGTGTTATTTTGCCGATCAGAAATATGGCAGAAATTACGCGGAGCTATCTTTGGATAACAAAGGACAAAGTTTTTTTTCAAAAGTATCGACACGCAGAGAACGCGAGCGTGCTTTTGTGCTATTGGTAGAATCGAAAAGTAATATAGACTGCCAAACTACAGACAAAAAAATATTTTCCTTGAAATCAGATCATATCAAAGACTCAGAGCTTGTGGTGTTTTGTGAGCAACTTCGCATTCAAACAGAGATCCCCGTTATTTTAACATTCAATATTGGCCAAGAAAAATATTTTGCAAAAACAACTATTAAACCTCACGATCTTCAAAGCCATTTTCGGGTCAACCTAGAAGCAGACCTCTTTAAACTCCAAAGAAGAAACTCATTTCGAGTTGCTATTCCTCAGGGGTACAATGCTAAAACTTCAATCATTCAAGTAGACGATAAATCCTTTAAAAATAGAAAGTTTCCTCTTTTTGATATCAGCGGCGGCGGATTCTCTTTTGAAATACAACCCGACAAGGACTTTGACATTAGCCAAAATCAAATTGTACTAGGTGTATTAGAAATTGGAGGAAAGTTTACAAAAAACTTCAAAGCTGTAGTTCGCCATGCAGGAAAAGTAGGATCTCAAGGGAGTGGACTCAGAAAAATTGGTTTAGAATTTCAAGAAATGAAACCAAAAGATCAGGAAGACATAGTAAAAGTTGTTATGGATATTCATCGCGATATGTTTTCAAAATTTAAAATTGGCTCTAGATAACTAATTTGTACTCTCTACAAAATTTAAATAATTATTTATTTTATCTCTGATATGATTGATATCATCAGTCCTCCATTCAATTGGAAGTATCCATGGGAATTGTTTATCATCAAATAAAACTGGCCCCACAATCAACTCTTGAATCATTCTATTCCTTTTATATTCATGATCCTTATTCAGGCGGCCACCATTCACCAAACTTAGCGTTGTTGCCAAATAATCACTTTCATGCAACATCCACCACATAAAGTTATCTACAAACTCTTTCTCTAGAGGGTTTTCTAGACGATCTATATACATCTGTGATTTAGATATAAATTTGTTAATTACTTTCAAATATCTAGGTTCGAATTTCAATATGGGAGCAAGAATCCAACCAAAACGCTTATTATTAATCATTTTTAATATAAATTGCTCAGAGCGAGGAATGGCCTCCAATCTCAACAAGTCCAAGTGGAAAACCTCATGTAATGCAAATCTGAAACGAGACCGCACCTCAGTAAAGCCATAACCATCATATGGATCTGCAATTTTATCCTGAATAGATATAGGCGAGGCTCCTAGTTTCCAAAAAAACTTGAATTTTGAGGGATCCATAAAGTTGAAAACGATAATCGGCAAAAGACCTACACTGTAAGCCTTGTCTAGTTCAACCAATGAATCTAAGAGTACGTCTGAATTTGCCTTCAATTCAAAATCACTCATTTGATTAAATATTTGCTTCCAAATAAATATATGCTCAAAATAAAGAGCCAGTAAAGCCAGTCTATTAAATTTTGAAACTGAAATTCCAACACTTGAATCTATGTAGATTTGTTTTAGATGCGAAACACTGCTTATCTCTTTAAATTCTCTACGCAATAATTTCCTCTCATTTATCAAATCTAAAAGAGCCCTAAGGTTTTGCTCTGGAATATTATCTAATATTGCTAAAAAATGAGGAATCAATTTTGATAAATAGGGAATACTCTTATATTTCATTAACTGCTCTGAAAATCCCACCTGCTGCCTCAAGTATTCTGCTGCCAAGATAGGATTGTCTTTTAATGTCAAAAAATTTTCAGATAATTTATTATTCAAGTAAGATTGCGAAACTGTGTAGTAAAAATTTGCAGTCTGAATTTCAAAGTAATCTTCACAGTAATTGGCCTTTGATACTGAGTCGAGCATCAATACAGCTACAAAAATTGTTAGTACTGCCGATAACTTAGTCACAAAATAAGACCTCAAAAACAATGAATTCGTCTATTTTCAGCTTCTTAAAAAGAGAAGCAGCATCTATGCCACTAAAGAAGTTCTTTTAAAGATTTTATACGAGCTGCTTTCTGTGTAATTTTTTGCTCGAGCTCTCCTCTTAGTAATGCCTTCGCCTCAGCTTGTATCTTATCTTTGGATTTTCTAAAAAAAGAGAAATCCTTTTGGGATTCTTTCTCAATATGTTTTGCTAATTCTTCTATACCTTGATTTTGAGAGGCTACAGTTGAAAATACTGGAACTCTATCTTGTTGGTCTCTTGCATGAAGCTCATTTTTAATTTCATCAACTAAACTTTGCGCTCCCGGTCGATCAGACTTATTCACAACAAAAACATCTGCGATCTCCATAAGACCCGCCTTCATCATCTGAATGCCATCTCCACTTTCCGGAACTAAAACAACAGCGGTGGAATCCGCCACATTCATAATTTCTAATTCCGTTTGTCCAACTCCAACCGTCTCAATAAGAACAATATCAAATTGCCAATAATCAAATGCACGAAGCATCAAGTAGGCAGAGGCACTAAGCCCCCCTAAACTTCCTCTTGATCCAATAGATCGCACAAATACATTTTGATTGTGAAGAGCCTCTTGATACCGAATACGATCTCCCAATAGAGCTCCGCCTGAAAATGGACTACTCGGATCGACCGCTAACACACCAACAGACATTCCATTGTTGCAAAAGTGTTGTATCAGTTGAGTAATCAGAGTGGATTTTCCAGCTCCAGGAGGTCCTGTAATCCCTAAGCGAAATGAAAAACACTCAGGATTCAGAAGTTGCTTATACTTCAGAGACTTTATTCCTATTTCATCAATTTGCGTTAAAAGCTGAGCAAGATCTTGAAATGATTTCTTTTTCTTTGATTTTAGAAGTTTCCCAATTTTGTCTTCTGCCACGTTGATAGCCTTTATAGGGTTAAGTTCTTAATATGACTCTATTTTTTGTATCTCTATACGAGAGTGTCAATTGTTTCTACAAAGCCACTTTCAAAGCATAGCAAAATCATAAGTTATTTCAATATCTTAAATATGCCAAACCCAAGCTAAGAGTTTGCACTAGTGAAGGATATGGAAAAGCTTATGAAATCACAACATATCCCCACTGCACTCGTCCTAGTTGGCGTGGTGGTTATTGCTTACAATTTCATAAAACCTTCTCAATCACCAGAACAACAAAACACAGCAAGACAAATCTTGAATACTGTCAAAGAGCAAAAACGTACTGTCGAAATTCCACAAGATGTTGAAACACTCAGAGAAGCCTATACAGGTAAATGGTTTAAAAACAATCCCGTACAGGAACAACAAGCAGGAGTTTTTAATTTCACTCCACCTGAAAATACGAGAAATATCGTGGAAGCTAAAAAAACCGACGATAAAAAGAAAAAAGAAGATCTTAAGAAAAAACAAGCTCGAAAAAAGAAACTTCAAGCTCTTAAACTAGCAAAAAGAAAAGCACAGAATAAAGGTAAAGGAAAATCTCTTTTTGATTACTCGTTAGACGACAAGGGAATACCTGAATTTATTTACTACCCATATAATCAACCTCAAAATAATCAACCTCAAGCTCAAGGCGAAGAACAAGAAAAGAAATGGACTGTTGAGGAGCTACTTGCGAAGGTGATTAGTACAAATAATGTTTCTGAATTAGTTGGTCTTTATAAGTCCGCAGATATCAATGCTGATATCTTTTATGGCGTTATTGATAAGCTCTTTGAATCTACAACAGAATCTCATCATAGCTTGGGCTATACAGCACTCACACAAACCCCGAGTATTGCAAGTTTTGCTAGACACGTCTCTTACCTAGAAGAAGAAACATCTGAAGAAATTCGCGTTTCCGCAACAACACAACTAGATATTTACAAACAAGTCGCAAATCTCTCTGTTTTAAATTCTGCACTTAATAACTCAGAAAGAGGCGTACAGTCGACTTCTGCGCTCTACTTACAACAAGTTGCAGATTTCTTATTACAAACAGCTACTCCTAATCCTGGAGCAAATGAGACAGACAGAAATCCATCTTCACTTACACCAAGAGTTCTTGAAAGATACAGATCAATCCTCAGACAATCAGTTAATATTATGAACTCTCTTTTGCAGTCTGGACGACTAGACGCAGAACTCACAAATGTTTATACCCAGTCAAAAACTCGTATTGAGCAATTCCTAAACCAGGCTCCTGCACAGCAAAATATTGCTGGATTTTAATAGCACCTAGAAACTTAGAATTTGTCCATAATCAAAACTAATGGTAGCTTTCTCTCATGCTCAAGATTGCTGTTTTTTTATTTTTTATTTTATCTACCCCAATACTTCAGGCTAAAGTTGATATTCCTCGAAATCTCTCAGACTCCGATCGCCTAAAAGTATTGGATATTCTTGGATTTGGAACAAACTCTCGTATTAGCACTGACAACTACCCACTTGGAGGATACGCGGGTTTTGAAATTGGTTTTGCAATGAACTTTGTACCCGTTAGCGATCTCGCTAATTTAGGAGATACAGTTACTAAACAAGATATTTTTCGCTATCCAATTTTAAGCATAGGAAAAGGTCTTTATAATAATATTGATCTCTTTATTCATTTCATGCCTTACAGTGAGGGAACAGGACTATCTGAATACGGCGGACAATTAAGATGGGGGTTCTTTCAATTTGCTTATGTTCCCATCAGCTTCTCACTTTTGCTCAGTGCAAATAGCGCAAACATAAACAATCAACTCATTACAAAAAATATCGGCTATGACCTTGTAGCAGGAATTACAACTCGTTCTCTTTATTTTTATCTTGGAGGAGGACAAGTTGCAACAAACGGCGATTTTACAGGCGGTGGCACAAATGGCATTACAGATTCTGGAGTTAACGAGAAAGAAACACTGAATGACGAGCATTTTATGACCGGCATTGGATTTAGAATTGATCCATTCTTTTTAAACCTTCAACTTGATTACTTTAATTACCCAAGCTACACAGCTAAATTCGGCTTACGCTATTAAACTCAAATAATAAAATTAAACCTTAAATCTAGATCCCATTTCTCGGACTCAGACAGTCCTCGCAGTAGCTGCGGAACTCGCCTCGAAAGCAATCTAGATTTAAGGTTTAATTTTATTATTTGAGTTTGTTGACGATATTAGTTGTGGACTTTCCATCTACGAATTCTAGAGACTTCACTTGGCCACCTCGAGATAAAACATAGTCAGATCCTACAATTTCAGGAATTTTATAATCTCCGCCCTTAACTAAAACATCTGGGTTGAGTTCTTTAATAATTTCAAGCGGCGTCTCTTCTCCAAAGAGCGTTGCAAAGTCCACACAGGCCAATGCTGCCATTATTTCTGTACGATCATTTTCATTCTGTAGCGGCCTTGACGGACCCTTTAATTTTTGAACACTTAAATCTGTATTTAAGGCAACAACGAGTATATCTCCTTGTGCTTTTGCTTGCTGGAGGTATCGAATATGACCAACATGAAGAAGATCAAAACATCCGTTAGTAAAAACAATTTTTTTACCTTTACGGATCTCTGTTAAGATTTGTGGTAGCTTTTTTCTATCTACGACTTTGCCCATAGGCTCACAACTTTCTAACTATTCTCTTTTGTATATAGATACACCACTCAATTTCCCTGTAATATCTTTTCTTGCGATCAATGAAATTAGAGGAAGTGTAATAAATCCTGTAAAGGAAATAAGAAGAGTTCTCCAAAGAAGTTTAAATACATAAGCAAACTTCTCTTGTTGCTCTGGAGTGCCCAATTGTTGTTCAATAGACCACTCGCCAAGCGTTTGACCAAAGAAACTTCTGGAAATAATCATGTAAAGCTGAGCAACAGAGTAAACTAATAGCCCCACACCTATTTGCGTTCCAAGATCTGCAAATGATTGAGTGACAATAGAAACTATATCAAGTCCCGTTGCTAAGACGAGTCCCAAAGTAAACAGAACAGCCAATCCCATCACTACAAAGAAATCTAAAATCATGGATGTTATAAAATTAAAACTTGGCTTATAAACTGGAGTCTCTTTTGGAAGCTCTATTTTATTAGATACCGCCTCTGCTTTTTGAATAATGGGTTGTTCGACAGCGACATTTGTAACGGCTGCTGGTGCTGTTTTATCAATTTGTTTAAATTTTGGAGAATTCAGTTTTGGAACTGTAATTGCCGACTGATGAGCCTCTAATTTTGAAGCTTCTTTAGTTTTTTGAGTCTCTCGGGGCAAAGTTGGAGAAAATAAAGAATTTGATGTCGCTTGAGTTGATGAGAAATCAAAAGGTAATCCTGAGACTTTTTCTTCAAGAATTTTCTTCTTTGCTTCTACTTTTTCCGGAGCCTGGGGAAGAGTCTTAAAAGTTGTGTCGTCATCTAAAAACGACGGAAGCTTCTGGTTTGATTCATCTTCCAGCTTTTTTTTATGAAATCCCAATCCATCTGTTAACGGCTTAAATTCAAACTCTTCCATTAAATCCACAGTTCCTCCCGATTCCTTTAACTCTTTTATTTAACCCTACTGTGAGCTTTGTGACAAGGTGAACTCATGCCGAACAATGCTCACAAGAGCAAGACACGCAGTTTCAACCCTTAAAACTTGCTCTCCAAGAGTCGAAGGCTCAAGCCCTCTTTCCTTAAAAAATTCTACTTCTTCACGTGAAAATCCCCCCTCACTCCCGACGAAGATCCAGATATTTTGAGGCTGAGTGGGCTTCATCTTCTCTATACACGCTTTGACAGTTTGCTGGCACTCCCCCTCATAAGGGAATAGACCCATCGAAGCCGGCATTTGGTTCATTTTTTCCAATACCTGAGAAAGAGTTCCTACGCTCGAGATTTCCATCAAATCCCCTCGACCGGATTGCTGAGTTGCCGATTTAACAATTTTTTCCCATCTTTCAGTTTTGTGAGATATACGTTCATTTTTAACATCTCGTACAAAGCTATAGTCAGAAACAAAAGGATGAAGTTTAAATACCCCCAACTCTACAGACTTCTCTAAAATGGTTTCAAAAGTTGGAAGTTTAGGAATAGAGACACATAGGTGTATATGAGGCGCCGCAGGTACTGGCAGTAATCTCACCTCAAGCACTTTAAGTGTTGCTGACTTCTTACCTACACTCTCAACTTCTACAAAAAAAGCTTTTCCCTCATTTAATATTTCAAACTTAGAACCTACTGTTTGTCTGCAAACATCAAATATATGATGAAAAGTCTCTCCCTCGAGAGTGACAGATTTTTCAATTTTTGCATCTACCCAGTATCGTCGCACAACAACATCTATCCTTGTTTTTCTATCAAATAAGAAACCCACTCGCCTTTTTGTTTTCTTTTTAAGATATTCAAGTTTGTGTTTTTAATGAATTCTTTTATAAAGTCAGAGTCATTCTCAATAATAATACCAGAAAGAATGAGGTACCTCTCCGCTTTATCCAAAAGAGATTGCTTCATCTGAAGCAAAACACCATCAATAATATTTGCTACAACAACATCAAATTTCTCATCTATAAGAGGCAAGTCGTTTTGAGTTAACTCAATGTCTAAATTGTTTAGATCAGCATTTTCTTTAGCTACACGAATTGCTTCTGGATCATTATCAGTTCCTAGAACTTGAGAGACTCCCATTTTCTTTGCAAGAAAAGCTAAAATTCCAGTCCCAGTACCCACATCAATAATACTTTGTATGGAATTCTTAGAAACAACTTCATAAACAAGTTCTGAACACAACTGTGTTGTCTCATGCGTGCCTGTACCAAATGCCATTCCAGGATCTATAAAAATCGGATAAATAGAAGAATCCTCAACTTTCTCCCATGATGGTACAATCCAAAAGCGATCTACTAATTGAAAGGACTTAAATCCTTTTTTCCACTCCAATAGCCAATCTTTATTTTCTTCTTCTGTGAGAGTTAATTCTAGATTGGGATATTCTTTGGATAAGTAATCAAATAAAAACTCTGGCTTCTCATCAAAATAACATGTCAAAGTCTTAATATCAGATTCAATAATTTCTGGTTCAGGATAAACTTTTTTATTAAAATTTAAATTTTCTGAAACACCTGTCGCATTATTCTCAAACGCTAATAAAGTGATTCGATCTTCCAGATCTTTTGTTACTTTTCCGATATTTAAAACAAAAAAAGCCATCTGATTCTCCCAAACAAAGTTTAGGAGAATTTAGCATATCTTAAAGAAGAGGTGAAGTTGCAGGGTCGCGACCTTGATTTTGAGTATTTTCTACAGGAGTTTCAAAGTAATTAGCCTTTAACTCAATTCTTTCGCTTTGAGGTTCAGGGTTTGATTGTAACATTTCCTCTGGAAGAACCTGCAGGCCTGCTGAGGCTTGAGAGTCCTCTTTTGTATCAGCTTTTTTGCCTTCCGAATCATCCGCTTCTGCAGAGCCTACATGAATCAAATCTCCTAGCATAATACTTCTATATTCTAATGACGGAAGCTTATCACTCCCCTCTAAATTATGAAGTCTAGCTACGCTCACATTTTTAGCTGTATAAATAATTTTGATTTTCCCTACTGGTATAGAGAGAGGACGAGCTTGGGTCCCTCCAAATCTATCTAAAACTGATAATCTTCTATAGAGGGTAAACACAGTCCCCGGCTTAATTCCTAGCTCTGTGCCTGCATTCAAAAAATAATCCGTCTGAACTTTTTCATCATTTTTGAGTGTTAGATTTTTTCTCATCTCAATAATTTGGACTTCTTTAGCATTCGCATTTGATGCAAATAGAAAAACTAAATTTAATGCACCAAAGGTTATAAGAAAATAGGCACATTTACGCAGAAGTGATTGTTCTAGAGTGGCAGATTCCATTCATACCTCCAAATCCATCATAGGATTTATAGCCACTCCTCTCTCTCATCCTTAAGTATCAACGGCCATCTTAGCCAAAGAGAAGTTCTTGATAAATTTCTTCTCGGTATCAAAAGGAAACAATTCAACTCGACTTAAGTTTAAAAGCGGCAAGTTTTGCCTATATATTGGTGATTAATAACGCATATGACTAGACTTTCATTTGGTTGGATTCAACTCAGAAACTATGCTTTCCTTTTCAGAGTAATCGGGAGGGAGATACCATGAAATATTCTTTTTTAGTTTTTGTGTTATACAGTCTATCATCTTTTGCTCAGGGCATTTGTCAGTACCACACAAACTTATTTAAACCTGGGTACTACTATGATTCTAAATGCGCTGCTGGCGGTTGTGCTTCTCAGCCTACCTCTTTAGGTTATCAGCTTGGTTGCACACAAAGTAACTGCGAAACATTTAGAGTATATGATGGCTACGAGTTGGGGTGCACACTTACAAAGTGTGAAACTTACCGTATATACGGCGGCTACCAGCTTGGGTGCACAAATATCTCTTGTGATACTTACAGAATTTATGAAGGCTACCAGTTGGGATGCTCGCCACAAAAGTGCGACACCTATCGCGTTTATGATGGCTATGAACTAGGTTGCTCAGCTAATAAATGTGATACCTATCGTATTTATGATGGTTATCAACTTGGCTGTTCACGCTCTAGCTGTGAGACTTACCGTGTGTATGAAGGCTACAAGCTTGGATGTACGGATTCTTCATGCGACACGCACAGAGTTTACGAAGGGTATCAACTTGGATGTACAAGTACAAAATGTGATACCTATAGAGTCTATGAGGGCTATCAGTTAGGTTGTACAAAAAATAAATGCGACACCTATCGAATCTATGAAGGTTACCAACTTGGATGTACACAAGATGATTGTGACACCTACAGAATCTACGAAGGCTATCAACTGGGCTGCACTCAAAAGCAATGTGAGACTTACCGAGTATATGATGGCTATAGTCTTGTATGTTCAAAATTTGAATGTAACTTACAACAAGGAAGCTGTTCCAAGTAATCTCTCACAAAAAGGCGCCTGCTGACTTTCTGATGCAACCTGCGTTAGACGCAGGTTGCATCAGAAAGTCAGCAGGCGCCTTTTTGTTAGTCTCAAAATTGCAAATATATGTTGATGATGAGAAAATATTTAATTGTTGTCACATTGTTGTTTATATCAAATTCGCTATTAGCGCAGGATCTTTGCATTGGATATTTCGCCCAGAAAAAAATCGAAATTCGTTCAGAAATGACAAAAGAAGAGCGCAGAGAAGCGGAGATTTATAATTTAGAAATACGTCTGACCTATGACAACAGCCCTCTTAGCGTCAAAGACCTTCAGCAAATACAAAGAGCCAAAAAATGGCTACAGAACAGAAGTACTTATCATCAAAACCAATTAATAAATGCACGCTATGAGGCGGCAGTCCATGAGATTTACGCACACACATTACAATTATGTGCTTCAAGAGATCCTCTTTCAGAACCCGCTTTAAAGGAAGTTCTAAGTTCAATTAAATGGTTTAAAGAAAATGGAACAGAAGTCCAATTTACAGCTCTCAAAGATGCATTCACTCGAGGACAAGCTAATTCCTTTAGAAATATTGATAGTATTCTCAAAAAATCAATATCAAAACTGAATAAGTCAGACACTCGAGAGCTTTTTAAATATTTGGATATTGCAATCAGACTAGAACTCAAACAACTTGAGGTTGAAATTCGTGAAAAGCTAGCCTCTTTAACTAAAGTAGTACTCGAAACCGCTTTTTTATATTTTGACTTTGGCAGACAACCTAAATCCACAATAAAGCATAATAACGATCAACATCTTGCCACAGAGTACGCGCGACACCTTTTAGAAATTGGGAAAGACTATGTGAACTCCGGCAATGTCATCTCTACATCCGTCGGATCTACAATAGTTGGATTTCGTGCTCGCCGATTTTCATTTCGAGGAACAGCCTACAGAATTATATATTCCAGACTAGATAATGGAAAAATTTATGTAGAATTTATGGGAACTCACGAAGAATATAATATGTTTTTTAAGTAGAGAGTTTTAAAGCTCTGCGAGTGTGAGTGCTTGTGGAGCATCTTTTTCAGATACATCACGAATGCGCTGATTAGGCATCTGGTGCAATCTTTGCTGAAGTCCACTAAAAATAGGTTCTCGAATTGCCAAATTGTTATCTTGAAGAACACATTGGCGAGCTGTACGCGTAGGAATGTGAATGACAATCGGGGCTTTTAAATTTGCAGTCATTTGTCTTGGATCTTCTGGAATTGTTATAACCGCAAAAGCTCGAAGTCTTTCCTGAGTTTTAAGGCCTAAGGCCTCTAAATCATTTTTTGAAAGTACAAATTTATAACTTTGTATAAAGAATTCTGGCTCTAAAACAGGAAAGGCAATCTCTGAGTGCTCTGTACTTTGTAACCATACAAAGATCTCATCCATAGGATCCTCAAGTAACACAAATTGTCTCAAACTTGTGAACCCCAAGATACCTTCAGGAAAAGTGAGAACATCACCCTCTTGAATTTCAACTTGTCCAAATCTAGACGTTTGAACAGTCATCTGCGAATCCCCCCATGACAACCTACTATTAAGGATGCCTATAAAGGTAAGACACTACAAGACAAAAAAATGGTTATTTCTTGATTTTATGAATTTTTATCTGATTTGAGGAGCTTTGCGACCTGTCGCGTTGTATCCGAAGTGGATTCCACTGACTTTTTGTTTTGGTCTTGAATAGCCAAGTAAACCTCTTCCCTGTGGATTTTTGTATCTTTAGGGGCCTGAATACCCAAGCGTACTTGCTTGCCTTTAATTTGTACGACAGTAATTTTAATATTGTCGTCTATTGCTATGCTCTCGCCTAATTTTCTCGTGAGAACCAACATAAGTTGACTCCTTTACATCCTGTATTCTTCGACCAACCGGTTTTACTTAATTTGAGGGAATAATTGTGAGGTTTGAGAAAAAGTCAGCACCTTCCAATGGTCCCTTTAGCTATGTCGGTAGAAACTCGTAGACAGTTTAGGTATTATTTCTATCTTAAAAAGTCAAGAAGAGAAGGTTGTAAGATTTTGGCCGAAGTAGACATGGTTGCCTGAAGTGTACTTTCATTCTGACTAAGCTTACTAAAAAGCTCATAGGCATCGATATCCTCAATGTTCGATTGCTTAGCTTTTTCCTCAACACTCGACTTCTGGAGCGATTCCATTGTATTTGACAGGTTCATCACTCTTGACCCGACCTTTGCTCTTGCATGAACAATTTGGTCCATAGAGGTATCAATTCTCTCGATTGTATCTTGAATCGTGTACTTATCATTTGCACTTAGACCTATTTCCAAATCCGACAACACTTTGAAAATATTTTCGCCCTCAAAGAATACTTCGTATTCTTTCTGCTGAAACTCAGATGTAAGCTGCTCTCCGGCTGGTCCACGAACAGATGTTTCGTTTTCGTGAAGCTGATTTTCTTGCTCCTGCCTTTGCAACTCTTGAAGATTGTCCTGAGGGACATCCATCGGATCTGTTACACCCGTTTTCTTTGCATCCCTACCTAGAAATACAATATCCCCCGGCAGATTCATAGAGACATAGGATCCTTTATTGATCTCTATCATCATGTCTCCACGATCTCCTTTGTAGGACCCATCATTTAAGAAAGGCTTTGATGTTGTATTGTATCCACCAAATATGAAACGGTTCCCAAGTTTACGATTTGCTATTTGGAGCGCCTGATTGTAAAGCTGCTTCACTTCTTGTGCGACCGCTTTACGTGTTAGATCTCCAGCACTTGGATCATTTGCCTGAGAAAGTGCAAGTTCTTTAGCACGCATATAAACTTGAGTTAACTCATCCAATGATTGATCTGTAAAGTTTAAAAATTCTTGAGCTACATTTAGATTTTTTACGTACTGATCAATTGTTTTAGTCTCAGTACGCGAACTTAAAAGCTTTGTTGTACCCACAGGATCATCAGATGGTTTATTGACTCGCTTTTGAGAGGCAGCTTGAGTTTGCAGCTCAGACATCTCGGAACGATTTTTTCCAATCGACAATTTCGTATTAGAATAATTCATCGAATCTGACACTCTCATTTAACCACTACCTCTTTAAATTAATCACTGTATCTAGCATTTCATCTGCTGTTCGAATTAAACGAGCAGAGGCATCAAATGCCTTTTGATACTCTATCATCTTTACTGTTTCCTCATCCAAACTCACACCACTAATGCTTTCTCGAATATTCTTTAATTGATTTAATGAATCTGCTTGGTGCTCATGTAACGATTTTGCTTTTCGAGTCATAACAGACAGCTCTCCCACCATTCCATTATAGAAATCACCAAGAGTGTCTGTGCCACCCATTATGCCCTTGTACTGAATGGAGGATATCACATTTGCTAGGCGGTTATCTGCAGGAGCATTTGGTTCTATAGCCGCCGCTATAAAACTCACATCCTTTTCTACTCTTTGATTGAGTCCGATATACTGAGAAAAATCTCTTACTCCACTTGACCCCTCAAAAAATGTTCCTGCTGGACGTCCTTTTTGGTCATAGCCCGATATGTGAGCTTCATTGATCGATTTTGAAAAATTAAATGCTAAATTATCAACTTTATCTAAAAATCCATTAATAACCTGATCTCGCACCTCAATCATCGCCCCAAGCTTACCGCCCCTTAGCTGATCTGTAATACGAAACGGCTGACCATCCTTACTCATCTTGTACATAACATCAAAGTTTCCAACACGCTTATTGCCATTCTCCGGAGTCGATGCAGTTGAAAGACTCATACTTTCATAACCACTCACTAAGCTGACGGTATTTCCCAAAGTGATATTCACTTTTCCTTTATCAACTTCTGAGTACTTGATATTAATTTTTTCACCCAATTTTTTAATTAATAAATCTCTACGATCTCTCTGATCATTTGCAAGAGATCCCGAAATTTCAACGGCCTCAATTTTTTGATTTAAATCTGCAATTTCAGAAGTCATTCGATTGACTTCCTCTAATTCTACTTTTAATTCCCCATCAATCTCATCTTGAATTTTTTTGAGCTGACTATTAACCCGATGGAAATCTTGCGATAGTTGAAGTGCTGTCTCTTTTACTTGAGTTCGGATTGGCAAACTCTCTGGGTAATTTGAGAGCTCTCTATAAGCATTGAAGAACTCTGACATATAATGATTCAAACCTTTATTTACTTGCTCATTGAAAACTTGCTCAACACGATCTAAATAAGCAACTCGTCCTTCACCGAATCCCAACTTAGAAGATTCCATTTGAATTTGTTTTTCTAAATGAGGATTGTTGATTCGAGTAACAGCTTCTGTTTTTGCTCCTGTACCAATTTGAACACGGCCCAAGCCCGTTGGTGGAGTTGATTGTATTTCTAATCTTTGGCGGGAGTAGCCTTCTGTGTTTTTATTTGCGATGTTATGGGAAACCGTCTGCAAGCCCGTTTGGCTATTCATCATCGAACGTTGAGCGATGTTCATCACAGACGAAACTTTAGACATATCCTTGTCTTACCTCGTGCATCCTGCACTTTTGAAAGCTTTATGCTTCCACTTGTCATCCAAAGGAAGCTCTAGGCTTCCTTACTTACAAATCGCCCCGTTGGTGCGGGTTGATTTATTTGCCCTTCTTGTTGATAAGTTGGCTTATCATCTTGAAGTGTCTTTTTTAAATTTTCTAGAGCACCTTTTATATTTTGTAGTGCTGTTTGTACCAGCTCTTCATTTCTAGCGTTGTGCTCTTTTACACGTTTAATTAATAAATCTAATGTGGCATGAATTGTTCGTAGTTTGTCGCCCATCTTCATTTCCATACTCGATGCGATATCTAGTAATCGAGGAGAGTCCACTTTGACACTCAATAGTGTTGCAATCTCTTTAACTCGTTTTTCACGAATTCGCTCTAATGATCTAAGCTTGTTAATCATAGCTTCTTTAGCTCTATTATTTTCGATAAGATCCTCAAGCTTTGATTGTATCAAAATATCGTGCTCATGACGGATAAGATCCAAAAAATGGCGATAAACTGTGATTTCCTCTTCCAGAATATCCACTAAATTTTTATAACTATCCGCTAGTACCATAAATTACTTTTCCTCTGTCATAGCCGCAGTCATAAGATGATCATCAACCAACTTATCTGCTATCTTTTTTGAATCTACTTTGTAGTTTCCTGAATCAATAAGTGCTTGAAATTTTTTGACCTTCTCTGCATCAACATCAGGAGTTTGACTTGCAAGTTCCTTAGCTTTTTTCATATCCTGAACTTTTTCTGATAACTGAATTCTTGCAGCCTCTTGCTTAAGTGCTTTCGCATTTCCCGCTGCTGGATTTTCACCCAAACCTGCTAGAGCAGACTCTTTGCCCTTCTTGGCTTCATTTGCTTTTGAAGTATTTAATCCCTGAATTTGTGCTGCAGAATTATTTACTTTACTATCAACCTTCATGGTTACTCCTGCTTGAGTTTATACTGATACTTACCTTTGTATGTTTCATATAAACATCTAGTTAAATTGTATCATAGTGATTCAAAAATAATCAATAAAACTTGCCCCTTAACAAATTAAACTCCTTCAGCTCGACCTTACTCAGAATCTGAAGACTTTTGTCCTGCTTTTTTAACCCCATATAGACCATTTGGCTTGAGCTCAACGGACGGAGAGCCCCCTGCCCCTTGTTCTATTTGCACACCAATTTCCTCCGGCATTGTATAGGCTTTACCCTGGCGGAGAGGTAACGGCCCCTGCTGTCTTTGAATATTATGTGCTGCCTGATATTTTTCCATAACTTCATCGTATATGACATCTGCTAAGCCTATTCCACCACGCTCTGTCCATGTCTCCACATGTTTATCGTAGAGTTGATCTTTAAAAATTTTTTCTGCCATATTCTCTTCTATGAGATCGCTCTTAGAAACTGTCTTCCTCATAGCTTTAACCATCTCATTTAAAAAAGTTTGTTCATACATTTTTGCAGCTTTTAAAACTTGTGGATGTCTATTATCAGACGGAGCAGGTTCTTGCTTAGGATTCAAATTTTGAATTTCGTTCTTTAGAATCTTCACTCACAACTCCGGTCACTTATGTCGTTATGAAGAAGAAGAAAAAAAGTGGGGCGGTTTGTTAGAGCAGCACATCCTGTGCAATTAAAGTATCATCCGTGATACTTGATTTTCTCCTGTTTCCTGCTTATGGGAACTGAGACTCCTTCCATGGCTCTGACCTCTAACTCACCTACCCCGAAAGAAGCAAACATCCATGTTCGCTCCTTTATATTATTATTCTAATCTTCCTCTTTCATTTCTCATAATTTTTTTTATAAAATTTCTAGTTCCCCGTGCAAAGCTCCAGCTGCCTTGATATTTTGGAGAATCGTAATCAGGTCTTTAGGAGAGATTCCGAGTGTATTAAGCGCATTCACGATCTCTCCAACACTAGCCTCACCACCAAACATAGCTGAGTTACCATTTGATTTCTTATCTTTAGATTTCTCATCTCCACCCACTTGCAAAGTGATATTTCCATGAGAGATAGCTATTTTAGAAATACGAACCATTTCACCAATGACAACCGTTCCTGTTTTTTCATTGATCACAACCTTTGCTCTCTGGTCTGGCTCTATGTCGAGTTTTTCAATAAGAGCCATAAATTCAACAGCATTGCCTTCGTAGTTTGGAGGCACAACAAGATCCACAGTCGCACTATCCTTAGCCACTGCATACTTACCACCAATATCTTGATTGATAACATGGGCAACTCTTGCGGCTGTCGTAAAATCTGGGTTATGTAGAGTTAATCTAAGCATTTTTCTCATGGAAAACTCTTGATCCAAATCTCTTTCAATTATCGCACCGCTTGGAATTCTCCCAACCGTCTTCTGACCACTCGTACTTCCAATTAGCAGTGCTCCTTGTGCTACTGCATAAATTTCTTTATTGGCAGCTCGAAGTGGAGATTGAACCAACGTACCACCCTCAAGACTTGAGGCATCTCCAATCGAGTGCACTGTAATATCAATTTTATTTCCTGATCTAGCGAACGCAGGGAGAGCTGCTGTTATCATAACAGCAGCAACATTTTTACTCTCGACTTCTTTATTTTCAAGCTTTACACCAAGAGTATCCAGCATTCTTACCATACTCTTGTTTGTGAATTCCATTTTTCCATCACCTGTGCCATTCAAACCAACTACAAGTCCGTAGCCCACAAGCTGGTTTTCACGAACACCACGTATATTTGCTATATCTTTCAGGCGAGCAGCCTCAGATACAGAGAAAATTGCAAAAATTAAAAGTGCGATTGCTTTCATTTTTTATTCCTATTTTATATCTGTATCCACTGCACAAACACCGCCATCGCTATCATGACAATTTGAATTGTTACAAACTGAACCATACAAACCTCGTTATCTTTTTGCAGATCTCACAATATCAAACTTTGAGTCTAATATTTTGGATGAGTCTACAATATTGTTATTTACATCCGACGGCTTCACTAAGCCTGTCACAATGACTTTGTATTCTTTTGCACCTATCATAAAATTCTGACTGCCCTTAATTCGATAGTTTCCATCACTCAGCTTTTCTACTATTCGCGATGGAACAGACTTCACATCAAACTCTCCACCTAAATCCATTTCCTCTTCTGCTCCTACTTCAGTATTCTTTTGAGCGTCAGGCTTTGCTCCACCTGCAGCGGCTGCAGCAGCGACATCAGGCTTAGCAGCCTCTGCTCCTGCTTCTGGCTTTGCCTCTCCTGCAGGTGCAGACTTAGCAGACGCAGTTTTCCTCTTAGCCTCTATCTTTTTCATTAAATCTTTAATAACTTTAGCTTTTGTAGAAAGATGCTTTTCTGGTTGCCCCTCAAGCGCAACATTAATCAAATCACCCGGAAGACGTACGTTATTTTCTGTGAATAAGTAAGAATCCTGACCTTCCATAATCCAAAGTGAACCCGCATTATCTGAACGAAGTTCTTTATCTTCAAATTCTTTGCGAGACATTCTACGATACTCTCTCTCGTCTTCGTACGGCATATTTTTTACTTCTGAGTAGCGAACAACATCATCATTTAGTCGAGGAGTTTGGGTACCCTGCGCAGGTGAAGATTGAGTAGATGGAGTTCCCTTTAAAAACGCCTTTAAGTCTTTTCCAAAATTTGCGCACCCTGTAGTTAGCTGTAAACATAGTCCACAAAATAATACTTTTATTAGCTTCATTATCGTACCTCTACCGTTCCGTCGATAGTTACAAGACCTGTTACAAGTTTTTTGTTATCAAGAGTCATAACCTTAACATAGTCCCCAACATAACCATTATCCTGAGATACACCTTTGGCAAAAATTCTCCATCCTTCATTTTTTAACACCATCGAAACGGGCGCACCTTTTTG
>CAUJDY010000030.1 GCA_963169805.1 Bdellovibrionota bacterium
TGTGTAATTCAAAGTAGGGGCGACATTGATAGGACCAGCTTGGATTTGAGAGAAGAATTACAATCAAAATGAGGAGATACTGACGTGCGTTTGGGAAAAGCATATGAGTATCTCCTAATCAAAATCTTAGAGGTAATCAATGCCTTTTCTCATTGTTCCCGTCGCAGTCAGTGTATTTTCGAAGTAAAGCTGATAGGTTGATGTAGATTGAGTAAGATCTCCTGTAACCCAAATTTCAAGAGGCACATAAGGCATTGGATTAGAGTAAACAGATTCAAAAATAATTCCATTGGCATTTGATGGAGATTCGACCTTTCTTAGAACAACAGGTATAATGTTCGGAAAGTATTGATTAAAAGGAGGGATTGCGACAGCTTTGATATAACCTGTGTAAACTGTTGCACTTCTCTGCACAATAGAAATTTGTAATCTTCGGCATGTGTCTGATGGCCAGCAATTTGTAAAGCTTGTCATGATGTATCTATTAATAAGATCTCTAAACATACTTCCGTTATCTACGCGGCCGTTGATAATAAATTGTGAAGATGGGATTGAAGAGTATCCTGGGCCGCTATAGCCACCTTGATATTGACAAGTATTATTCACGAGGACATGCCCTGCTGGACAGGTCACTTGTCCGCCGCCGCCTTTATCTTTTGAGCAAGCACTAAAAAGAGCCATCATTGTAAAAAACAATAAAAATGCCATTAGGATATTTAGTTTTTTAAGACTCACATTTTTCATATCTGACTCCATAAGGTCTAAAGACCCACTTCTTCAATAAATGAAATATACAGGATGTGTGCCAGGTTATTTTGAATATAGATGTTTATAGAGAGACAAAAACAGCGAGTTGCCAAATTTGGGAGCCATTGTGTTTATGAGTTTTACTTTTTCTTGCAACAATTTCGCAACACCAAAAGGTACGGCGCCACCGTTGGTTTTGCATTGAGTAATGCAGATGACTCAATGCTAAACCAACGGTGGCGCCGTACCTTTGGGGGAAGATTACTGAGGAATTCCCCATCTTTTATGGATAGTATCTCTAGGATCATAGGAGTATGTCTGGGCTTCCCAAATAGCTGTAAGATCTGCCATGGTTTTATGGGTGATTTGATTGTTTCCTACATCAATACCCATTTCCCAAGATAAATAATCATCCCAATAGTATTTTACATCAGGATCATTCGCTCCAAAGTCTTCTACAATCTTCTTGGCTTTTTGAATTTTTGTGAGAATCCGTCTGTCTCTTGCCGGTGTGCTATGAGCGGCATAGTTAGCTGTCCCAGGAGAGCAGTCATTCGCAGAACAAAATTCAAAACCTGTTGTAACAATGCCTTGTCGGTCGTCGAAGCCATACCAAATGCTTACTAAAATATCGTAGTAGTAGTTCGCAGGAGATGGATTGAAACCCATGGCCAACAAGAATCCGTAAGTGTAGTTCTCCATCAGATTATTCACCAGTTCGTCTGAGTATTGATTCAGAGAGTAATAAGGCATTTCTGTACGAGCTTTGAGTGTCCAACCATTTTGTGTCTTTATAGGCCAACGCATTTTAAGAAAACCCATTTTATTAGGAGAAGGCTTATCGCTATCAAACGATGTTGAGTAAAGCCTTCTGATCGCTCGTGGAACATCGGAGTAGATGAGTTTAATATTATTTTCAATATTTGAAGCATAGAGCATTGTATGCCCTGTATCTCCAAACATATTGAGGTGATAACTTCCTGGAATCAAAGTACTAGCGGAAATATGTATAGAGTAGCTATCTTTCCAAAGAGAGTGTGTATAAGTGTTGTCGAGCACATAATTTAGGGCAGCTTTAAAAAGTTGATCCTGTTGCCATTCTTCGTGCGTTGGTAGCTGTGACCAAGCATTACGAAAAGACTCATTGGTGAAAAGAGTGCCTGTTCCAGACAAGGTTTGGGCTGCAGGCAGTTTATTGATACGTGCAAAAATCCATCTAGCTGTAATTGCAACATCAGCACAGTCTGTTGCAAGGTTATTATTAAAAAAGAAATCTTGGTCTACGTTCTGTTGTATCCATGCTGCGTATTTTTGCTCCCACTCCCAAGACCATTCATTCTCTGTTTGCCAAATTACACGATCTCTATTTTCAGTAGTTGCTGATGTCACAGACTCAATAACATTTAACTCATAAGAAATTCCTCGTTTTGAAAATTCTCTTTTAAGCATAACCTCTAAGTCTTGAGCAGAATCTGCATACTGTGTTAAGAGGGTCTCTTGAAGTTGTCCTGGCTTTACTTGTATTAAGGAGTAATACCATTTTCCCCCATCCTTTTCGATTTCAATATAGAGATGCTCTTTTTTTAGATGTTCGTTAGTGAGAACACTTGCATGAGCAATAAAAGAGTTTAGAAGAAATAGGATAAGTAAAAAAAGTGAAAAAAGCCTAAGAAGAATCATAGCTGCACACCTTTCGGTAAAGATTTTTAAACAATTTGGGGACGCACCCTGGGAACTTTTAAATTTTGGACCTAGTTTTTTTTAGAGTCGAGCAGATGAAAAGAAAACCAGACAGAATGATAGCTAGACTAAAGTAAGTGGAAATAGATAAGCCCATATATTCGTTGCCACGAAAATCTGCTCGAAAGTGCTCAACAACAACTCGACCAAGGCCGTGTAACATAAGCCACAATGAAAAGAGCCTACCAGATTGAGTTTTGACCCAATCTAGAGACTGAGATTTGAGTAAAACGAAAAAAATAATAAGTTCAATCAGAAACGAGTAAATTTGAGTTGGGTGCAGGTAAATAAATGCAGGTGCTTCTACACCTTGTTTAAATTGAATAGCCCAAGGGAGATCGCACTCTTTTCCGTAGCAGCAACCGGCCAGCAGGCAGCCAATCCTGCCAATTGCGTAGCCAAGCGCAATCACGGGTGCTGCATGATCAAGCCATGGCGTAAAGGACTGATGCTTTCTTTTTAAAAATATATACGCAGAAAAAAGTCCGCCAAAAAGTCCGCCATAAAAAACAAAGCCACCTTTCCAGAATAGAAAGATTTCGGATGGGTGATCTCTATAGAACTCTGGAAATTCAAGCAGAATATGGAATGCTCGTGCGCCAATAAAACCTCCGACCATAATCCAAATACTTAAGTCGGCGGCAATTTTTGCAGATAGCGAAGTTCGAAACGCTCTCTTGTAGAAATAATAAACACAAATACAGAAAGTTAAGCTCATCCACATTAGATAGGAAGAGAGATGTATGTGGTGTGAGGCGGTGAATACGGGGTACATTATTTCAAACTATAATTATAGCTTTGAGGTTTAGGATTTTTTGTTATGTTTCTGAGTAAGATAGCGCCCGCTAGAATCATTAAAAAGCAAAGAATTTGCCCCATTGAGAAATATTCTGCGAAGAATCCAAGTTGAGCATCCGGTTGTCTATAGAATTCTACTACAAAGCGTGCAACGCCATACAAAACTAAGAAAGAACAAGCAGATATTCCTGTTCGTTTCCATTCGATTTTGATTTTCTTTTTTGAATCTTGTTCAAGGCTAAGATTGGGAGCATATCCCTTTTTTTGTTCGCGCATTTCAATTAATTTAAGAGCTAAATAAACAAGTAATCCTTCCCCTAAAGCTTGATAAAGTTGAGAGGGGTGTCTTGGCTCGGGCCCGCCACTTGGAAATATCACTGCCCATGGAACATCTGTTACTCTTCCGTATAGTTCACCATTAATAAAATTCCCAATGCGTCCAAACATGATCCCAATTGACGCCCCAAATACGATGTTATCCATAATATGAAAAAACTGAATCTTATATTTTCTGCAAAATAAAACTGTCGCAACAACATAACCTAGTGCCGCGCCATGAAACGAAAGTCCGCCTTGCCAAATTGCAAGTATCTCTGAAGGGTGCTCCATGTAGTACATGGGATTATAGACGATAACATAGATGAGCCTAGCGCCTATGATCATTCCAATCATGATGTAAGTAATAAGCGTTTGGTTTCCCTCTGCATTTAGGATATTTAAGCCTTGTTTGTAGCGTCTCATGAGAATGAGATATCCAACAAAGTATCCAACTAAATACATCAGTCCGTACCATCGAATTTGAAGTGCGCCAAAATCTACCAAGATTGGGTTGATATTGTGAACATAATAATCCACTAGGACCTCGCACTTTCTTTAAAACTCAAAATAAAAAGAATAATAATTCCACAAACAATAGCAGAGTCTGCCACATTGAAAGCTGGCCACGAGTAGACATGTTGAATGTGAAAGTCTAGAAAATCAATAACGTATCCTACTCGCAATCGATCAATATAGTTTCCAAGGGCACCTCCAAAAACAGCCGATAGGGCAAAAATCTGGATATGATCATTGTCTTTGACGGTTTTAAGAAAATACAGAATTAAGATCATTGCAAGTGGTGGAATAATTAAGAAAAAGTTTTCGCGAAAAATTTCTGGCGAACGAGCAAGGAATCCAAACGCGGCTCCTGGGTTTTGTACGTAGGTGAGATTAAAGTATCCGCTGATCACTTCAATGCTTTCACCTAGTTGGAAGCGAGTTTGTACCCATATTTTTGTAATTTGATCTAACGCAACTAAGATGCCTGATACCGTGAATAGGTAGATCAATTTCAACTTCATAAAACCTCTTATGACAATGCTTCAACACATTTAGGACAAACGCCAGGAAATTTTGGATTTTTGTTAGTTTCAACGTTATATGTCCAACATCTGATGCATTTTTCACCATTTGCTTTGGATGCTGTAATGCTTAGCTCTCCAGGTGTTTTGTTAAGAGATACTTGAGATACTATAAAGAACTCTAGTAAGTACTCTTTTAGTAAATCCAAAACTTTGAGTTGATCTGTAGAAGCCGTGATGTGGAGTTGAGCTTCAAGAGAAGATCCAATCGTTTTATTTTGTCTGAGCTCTTCCAGTTTTTTTAATGCCTCAGTACGCATTGTAATAAAAGTCTCAAAAGTATTAAGTATTTCTGGATTATCCCACTCCTTCACGGGTTGTGGATAGCTTTCAAGAAAGACGCTTTCTTTTTTAGCTCCTACTAAAAACTGATAAGTTTCTTCTGCTAAAAATGACATAATTGGGGCCATCATACGTGTTAAGGAAGATGTGACTTGGTAAAGAACTGTCTGTGAAGACCTTCTGAGTGCTCCATCTTTTTTTCGTACGTACAATCGGTCTTTTAAAATATCCAGATAGAATGCAGAAAGGTCTACTGTCACAAAATTATTGAGTAGATGATAGATCTTGTAAAACTCGTATTTTTCATAGGCATCTTCTACATTTTTGGTGAGTTGGTTGAGTTTGGCAAGAGCCCACTGATCAAGCGGAGTGAGTTGAGAGTATTTGAGGCTATCTTTTGCAGGGTCGAAATCATGGATATTTCCAAGAAGGAATCGGATCGTATTACGAAGGCGTCTGTAAGTTTCGGTGATACGAGCAAACCCCTCCGGGTTGCACGAAATGTCTTGTGTGTAATCTTCATGCGCAGCCCACATTCTTAGAATATCACTTCCAGAATTTTTAATAATATCCTGCGGAGCGATTGTGTTTCCTAAGCTTTTACTCATTTTTTGCCCTTTAGCATAAAGAACAAATCCATGAGTTAGAACAGATCTAAAGGGAGGAATACCCTCTGACGCCACTGACGCTAGAAGTGAAGTGTGAAACCAGCCGCGGTGCTGATCAGAACCCTCAAGGTACAAGTCTGCGGGTTGCTGTAGATCTTTGTGTTTTTTGCGGACTGCTGTAAATGCTACTCCACTATCAAACCAAACATCTAGAATATCTTTACCTTTTTCAAAATCGGAGGAACCACACTGACATTTGTGAGATCCTGCTAATTTTTTAACATCCGCGTTGTAGTATCCTTCCATGCCACCATTGTTTTCCATTTCGTCTGCAATTCTGAGCATGATATCTTCTGCAGCAAGAGGTGTGTGGCACATCTTGCAATACAATACTGGAATCGGAACGCCCCATGTTCTTTGTCTTGAAACACACCAATCGGGTCTATTTTCAATCATAGAAGTAATTCTATTCTCACCCCAAGATGGGTACCAATTCACTTTTTTGATTCCATTAAGTGCATTTTCTCGAACAGTGGAACCTTCTTTAGATTTAAGATCCATTTTCAAAAACCATTGCGGAGTAGCACGGAAGATAAGTGGTTTTTTAGATCTCCAGCAATGTGGGTAAGAGTGTGTGTATTCTTTGTGAGAGATAATATGACCTGAGACTAAGAGACGCTCTACAATCGCTGCATTAGTCTGCAGTACATTTTGTCCTTTGTACTCTGGGACATCTTCTGTGTACGCTCCGGTTTCATCAACTGGAGAAAAAATTGGAAGTTTGTATTTGAGTCCAACATTATAATCATCTGGCCCATGGCCAGGAGCTGTGTGTACCAGCCCAGTTCCGGCCTCTAGTGTGACATGTGTTCCTAAAATGATTTTGTGAATATTTGTTGAATCAACATCTTTGAGTTTTTCGTAGTACTTGGCCATAGGGTGCGCGTAGCTTAAGCCTTCAAGATCTTTTCCATTAAAAGTTTTTCCTGTAGATTTCAGCGTGAGCCCAGAATCTTGCTCAAATTTTTCTTTCATATCTTGAGCGATGAGCAAATAACAATCATTCCATTCATAAACTTCGTATGTGAAATCAGGATGGACAGCGACTGCTAAATTTGCAGGAAGAGTCCAAGGAGTTGTTGTCCATATGACAGCGTATTGTTTTTTTCCTGAAAAGCCAGGCAACCCTTTTGTAAGTTCAAATCGAACATATACAGACGGAGATTTGTGGTCTTTGTATTCCACTTCAGCTTCTGCGAGGGCTGTTCTAAGAGCCCACGACCAATACACAGGTTTAACTCCGTAGTAGAAGGCTCCCGTTTTGAGAATGCGTGCAAGGACTCGAATTTCTTCGGCTTCATATTCTGGCTGTAAAGTAAGGTAGGGATTTTTCCAGTCTGCAAGAACTCCAAAGCGCTTGAATTCTTCCATTTGAACGCCAACCCACTTTTTGGCTTCTTGTCTGCAGAGTTCGCGAATTTCTGCTTCTGTTTTTTCAGCTTTTTTATCGCCAAGATTTTTAGTCACCACAAGCTCGATGGGAAGGCCATGGCAATCCCATCCAGGTATGAAGGGAGTTTTGTAGCCAGACATATTCTTGTATTTTACAACGATGTCTTTAAGTGTTTTATTGAGCGCGTGGCCAATGTGAATGCTTGCGTTGGCGTAAGGTGGTCCATCGATAAAAGTAAAAGTCCCCTTACTTGAATTTGCATCTACCATTTTTTGGTAGATATTTTTAGATTCCCATTCTTTGATAAATTCAGGTTCTCTTTGATTGAGATTTCCCTTCATTTGAAAATCTGTTTTGGGGAGGTTGAGGGTGTCTTTGTATGAAATTTGAGTTTCTTCAGACATCGGTTTTTCCTTGTAGTTATGCAGTCTTAGTAAGAGTCAAAAACTATGCTTTTAGATGCATTCTGTCAAGGCTCGTGCAGTAAGGTTATGAGTGACTTTGAGTACCCCTTTACTAGGGGGACGAGGCTGTCTCCCTTTTAGTACTCATGATTTGAGGATTGATCGGTTGAGAGAGTTGTGTGAGTCTTTTTCTATGAAGGTTATCTTTTTGTACTCAATTATAATAGCAATTCTAACTCATGCAGAAGTTACGCCGTGGGAACTCAAGTTTAAAGCTTACGTTAAAGGCTTACCAAGCGATGTTACGGAACTCTTGCAGCGTACAGATAAATGTAATCATTGGGGGGGAGAAGAGCCTTACGATAAAGAGAGAGCCAATGAAATTGCTGCTGCTATGAAAGAGGCGCGCTGTGATTTTTTGGAAGAAGATACTAAAAGTTTAATCAAAAAATATAATTCAGAACCTAAGATCGTAGACAAAATTAAAAATTTTTCGTCGCTTTAGTAAAAAGGCGCCTGCCGACTGTCTGATGCAAGCTGCGTCTAACGCAGCTTGCATCAGACAGTCGGCAGGCGCCTTTTGGGAAGTTATTTGTTATTTGGAAAAAGGCCTTTGATGCGGTCAAAGCCTAAGACTAGAAGCATACGAATAATATCGTGTTCAGATTCCATATTGAGTTGGGCCTTTACAGAACGAATGATTTGTTCAGATCTTGGATCTATTTGAAACTGGAACATCTTTTTTGAGGCATGAGAAGGAAGTGGATTCTCAAAGTTTTGAGGGCGAGATTTGAACTCCTCAAATGTTTTTTGAATCGTACTTTGGGGTAATGTCTCAACTGTAACTGCGTTCTCGACCGCGGGTGCTATTTCAGATTTTGAAATTGCAGGGGCCTCGGCCTTAATGGTGGAATTAGCAGAAGAAGCTGTGGGTGTAGAGGTTGGTGCAAAAGTTTTTGAAACAACAGGAACTGAAACTTTATTCTCCGTTTTTTTCGCATCTTCAAATTGAGAAAGTTCAGAAGCTAAATTTTTAAGCTGGCTCTGAAAATCCTTAGATGAAACCGGTGCCGTTTTCTCTAAACTTAAATTTCCATTACGGCGTGACTGCAGATATAGCGCCACAAGCGTCTCTTTCGAAGTCGCCATGTTACGAACATAGTCTGGTTGGCCTTGAATCCAAACATAAGCCTTTGCTACGTCGTCTTTTGTATAAGCCTGGGGCGGTAAGTTATTGTATGTCATTAGAAGGGGAGTAAGTTAACAAACTCCTATTGCGCTGTACAAGTAAAAACTGCCTGCAAAAACAATAGTTTGCGTGCGTTTTACTTCTGATCAAAATTCGATCAGAAGTCATGTGTTATGGGTTTGAATAATCCCTTGGATTGATTTGGTATTTCTCAATTTTCCTAAGAAGGGTCTTCTTTGGAATATTAGCATGCAATGCTGTTTGATTGATGCGGCCTTTAAATGTTTTCAATGCCTTAATTATAAATTCTTTCTCAAAAGCCTCTTTATGCTTGCCAAAATCCAAATCACCGGAAACCGTAACTGTTGATACAGACATATCTTCAGCTGCTAAGTCTGCACTATCGCCCTCTTCTAATCTGTCCAAAGCCTCAGCAACTTCATCTTCGTGGAACTGTTCTTGAACTTCTTCAAGAGAAATACCAAGTTGTTTGAGGATTTTTTCTGGAAGTGAGCTAAGCGTAAGTTTGTTTGAACTTTCCAGTACAAACGCGTACTCCATCACATTTTCAAGCTCACGGATATTGCCCGGCCAAGTATATTTTTTGAAGCAAGCCAAAAATTCAGGTGTAGCTCCAATAATCTTTTTACCATGAGCAGAGTTAAATTTATTGATAAACATTTGGAGGAGCTGATCAATATCATCTTTTCTATCGCGAAGAGGTGGAAGGAACATAGGGATCACGCTTAATCTATAAAAAAGATCTTCTCGGAATGTACCTTCTTCGATCATTTTCTCAAGAGGGCGGTTTGTTGCCGCTATAATCCTAACATTTGCTTCTAACTCACGGTTTGACCCAACAGGAGTGTATGTTTTCTCTTGGAGTACGCGGAGAAGCTTAGCTTGCATAAGAAGTGGTAAGTCGCCTACTTCATCTAGAAATAAAGTTCCACCTTCTGCGTATTGAAATTTTCCAATTTTTCTTTGATCTGCGCCCGTAAAAGCACCCTTTTCATGACCAAAAAGCTCTGATTCAAAAAGATTTTCTGGAATTGCAGAGCAATTGATAGCTACAAATTTTTGATCTTTTCTGCCAGAGTTGAAGTGAACAGCGCGAGCAACGAGTTCTTTTCCTGTTCCGGACTCTCCGCGAATTAAAACAGATGTATCTACTTTTGAAAGTCTTGAGATTAGATCAAAAACTTTTTTCATCTCTTGATTTGAACCAATAAACTTTCTTCCGGGTTCTACAAGCACAGGAGAGGACGCCGCAGCTGTAGACATTAAGTCATGAGCTTCAAGAGATCGATCAATTAACTGAATCAGATCTTCACCTTTAACAGGTTTTGAGAGGTAGTTGTAAGCGCCTTCTTTTACTGCAACGACTGCATCATTAATTGTAGCGTATGCAGTCATGATAATGACTATGGTTTGGGGTTTTTCAGATTTAATTTTTTTAAGCGTTTCAAGTCCATTGAGTCGAGGCATATCAACATCAAGAAGAACAACATCATAGTTTTGGGCTTCAAATCGCTCAAGAGCATGAAGTCCATCTACGGCTTCATCAATTGTAAAGCGTCCTGTATTTTTTAGGGTCGAAGTTACCGCAAACCTTAAGCCTGCATCATCATCAACTACGAGTACTCTGAGCATAAGCCCTCCTAATGATTTCATCAACATTGCGCCCTCCCTGCTGTTGCGTCTGATCCTATTTTTACAATCGATCAGTATTTACTCTATCGCCTCTATGAACCCTCATCAGTTCATAGGAATTTCTACAGTAAAGGTCGAGCCTTGCTGAGGAATGCTCTCAACGTTAATACGACCTTTATGCAACTCCACAAAGTATTTGGCAAGGTATAAACCTAAACCAGAACCCTTAATTTGGGAGTTTTTAACGCTTTTGGTTCTGTAGAACTTAGTAAATATATTTTTAATTTCTGTGTCTGTAATTCCAATTCCTTGATCTGCAACTTGAACAACAACCATTCCGTCAACTTCTTCCGTTGTGACAAGAATTTTTGTATTTTCCGGAGAGTACTTAATAGCGTTTTCAACCAGGTTACTAAAAACCTGTCTCATAAGCTCTGTGTCTACTTTGACAGAAAACAAAGGCTCAAATTCACAAACAATCTCAATATTTTTGAGCTCTGCCAGGTATCGACATTTTGAAACAGTTTCTTCTAGAATTTTATTAATGTCTTTGGGCTGAAGATTAAGCTTAATTTGTTGGCTCTCAACGCGTGACAAATCCAATATGTTTGTTATGAACTCTGTAAGCTCCTCAGAAGATCTTTTAATTGTCGTGATTGCGTCTTTTTGATCACCAGAAAGTGTTTGAGGTTTTGCCAAAGCTATGTCTGCCATGCCTTGAATGCGTGCGAGAGGTGTTTTGAGGTCGTGAGACATCATAGAAAGAAAGTTATTTTTGAGTTCTTCTACTTGAGTGAGCAATTGGTTTTTTTGTGAAAGTTCCCAGGATTTTCTTGCCTCAACGATAAGGCGGTAAGGAATAAAGAAATAGTAGCATACAAATACTGCTAAAAATGGCTGAGCCATACCGACTGCTATTCCAAATCCTACAAATAGAATCCATGCAATCGCAGAATATCCAAAGAGAGTGTTAATAATGACAATTAATCCTTTAGCAGGGGATAAGTTCATAACCGCATATAGAACTATTAAAGAACAGATAACTGTAATGATAAAATTAATGCCTTGATTAGTTCTGATAATCCCTGAATTTTCAATGAAGGTCTGAATGACATGAGCATTTGCTTCTAACTTTGACATTCCGACAACATCTCGTGTGAAAGGGGTCTTAATGTAGTAGTCTGGAGTGAATTTATCATCATAGCCAATTAATACGATTTTATTTTTTAAATCCTCAGAGATTTGCCCATTCATCACATCCAGAAAACTCATTTTTTTATAGGTGTCTGGGCGTTGATAGTTGATATAAATTTGGTTAGCTTCTTTAAAAAGAAAGTTTCCCCGGTATTCTGAGATATTATCAATTCCATTAAAAAACTTAGCCACCATCGGCTGTAAAAATAAATAATCTTGATATGAAACGTAAGCACGTCTTGAGACTTCATCTCTCGCAAAGTTACTTTTATCAAAAGTTACTACTCCAGGGACTCTTTTTAAAAACTCAAAAGGCTTACTGCTGAGGAGTTTTTGTTCTTCACCTTTCATAATCGCATCATCATAGTGAATAATGTAATTTTTTAGCCTTGAAGCGATATCTCTCAATATAAGAGTTTGCTCATAGCTTTTCATAGGAAGTGAGTCTGGAGCAATCAGGGAAATCACAAAAGTCGGATTAAGGGATTCAACTTTTTCAAGAACTTTATTGTACTCTTCAAGAGTGAGTCCGGTTTCTCGAGTTCCTTCGATTGTCTTTCTATCAACGGCAATAAGTTTTATGAGATTATTTTCTTTTGCGAAGGGTTTTAGGCGAAACCTGGCGTCGTAAGTTAACGACTCAATGTAATCAAAAGAGTAAGTGCAGATTAATGAAGAGAGAAAAATAGCTAAAACAACAGTCAAAGTTTTTCTAGCTAGGATTCTCTTCTTCATTGGCTACCTTTTAGGTTTTAGGGCTTTGTCTTTTCAAAGCCCTTGCAATTGATACTTAGTTTCTTTTAAGAACTGCTGGGTGATTAAGTGATATCGTGAGGCTTAGAAGTAGCCTTTGTTTTGATCTTTCTTGAAGCACCTTTTTTAACTTTATTAAGAACCGATACTGTTAATTTCATAGAGACCTCCTGTATGCTTGAATCTATTAGCAATAAACCTGCCAACAAAATTGGAACCCTTTTGACACATTTCACTCTTCAATTTTCAAAGAACTTATAGGTGCCATCATATAAGTTGTCGAAAATATTGGCAAAAGCTTTTTGTGGTGAGGGCTCAATGTTTTTGGTTCTGGTGTCAAAAAGTCTCTTCCATGAAGTAAATAATGTACTTCTTTCACTATATGACCAACACTCATATAGAGAGAGGTTTGTGGCCTGCATTTTGTAAATGCCTTTGTGGGCGGCTATTATTTGGAGCTATATGGATATATTAGGGCAAAAAAACTACGGTTTATATAAAGAAAAGAAGCTTAGCGGAGCAAGATACAAATCTCGATATACGCATATTCGCCAACCCATACTTTGCTCCAAATCATACAATAAGTCTAAGCCTTCAATCCTTGTCATGAGCCCCTTTGGTCTTCAAACAGATGCTATTCTGAGCGATCTTCAAAAAAAGAAAAGTCAGTTTGTCTATATCAATTTGGATGAATTCGTTAAAAAAGGAAAAGTTTCGTTTAGTACGCAAAACAATGAGCTGGTGTTTGTTTATGGCAAGCTGACAATCGTGGTTCAAAAACTAAAAAGTATTTATATTGATTACTTTGATTTGCAGGAAGTTTTTTACTTTAGAAGATCTGATTTTAATTTAAAAGAGCAGCTGTTTATTCGGAGATGGCTCTATACTTTATCTTTGATTGAAAGTGTTTTTGAAGATTCAAAGTGGTATCCATCTAAGCCTTCAAATATGAATTTTGAGGGGCAAAATAAAATTGCTGAACTCGTACTAGCATCGCGTCTTGGACTCAATACGCCGGCCTCTTTATTTACAAATCACTTTCCGGAGGTTCTTGCTTTTGTTCAGGAACATAAAAGCATTCTCAAAGATTCAGGATTAAAGGCATACTATGGAAAACAGAGCCTCTTAAAATTTCAGTCTTCTTATATCAGCTCTAACATTAAGCCTCAAATTACAGAACTGTCTCCAGTTGAGCTACAAGCGCATGTTTCAAAGAGGGCTGATGTAAGAGCCTATCTTATTGGTCAGAAAATTTATGCGATCCGCATTGAGGCTAAATCACAAAAAACGAGAGAGCTTGAGTGGAAGGGGAGTGAAAAGGATTATGTATTTGAATCTTTTCGAATTCCAGCTCGCATTGAGAAAAAACTCATTCGGTTGGCTCAAAAGCTGAGATACTCTTTTTGTTCTTTTGATCTACTTGTGACGGATGATAATCAAATTGTTTTTTTAGAAATGAATCGCCCAGGGCAATGGTATTTTGCACAAGCGCTCTCAGGTATTGATTTGAGTTCAAAAATTGTGAAAGAGTTACGTCTGTGAGTCTTGCGGAATTAAAAAAAATAGGATTATCCAAAACCTTCAAAAGGGGTCAAATTATTTATCTAGCCGGAGAAGATCCAAAAGGCATTTATTTCTTAGAGTCCGGCTTGGTTGCTCTTACAATTACAAATGCAAATGGGAAAGAGCATCTACTCAGATTTTTCAAGAAAGAGCAGTTCTTTGGGCATAGATCTTTATTTGCCAACGAAGTATATCATGCAACCTCTAAGGCATTGGAAGCCTGTCATATTATTTTTGTTTCAAAAGAGCAGATTTATTCGTATTTAGAACGTCATGTTCAAGTTTACCAAGAGATAGTATGTGTATTGGCAAAAGAGCTGAGAAAAGCAGAGATTATGCTGGCTCTTCAGGACAGTGAGGTCTTGGTAAGAGTAGCTCATTCAATTATATATTTAAAAGAATTAGATGCAGAGAGGGCTTGGACTCGCGAGGAAATTGCGCAGTTGGCATCCACAACGGAAACAACGGTTATTAAGACTTTGGCAAAACTTGAAAAAGAGGGCTTAATTCAGCAAACAGCCAGAAAGATCGAAATCTCAAATAGAGATGCCCTAATTTCGCTTCAGATGTTATAAAAATCTTAAAAGCTGCTCTAGAGCATGTTTGTAAGTCGCATTTAGGATTATCATTGATTATGGAGGCGAATATGAAAGATGTTATTTTTTATCAACTATTTGAATCAGAGTCTTCAACATATACCTATATTATCGGAGATGCAAAAACGAGGGAAGTTGCGCTGATAGATCCAGTTTTGGAAACCGTAGATCGTGATCTTAAATTCATCTCGGAGCTCGGTGTGACCCTTAAGTACGTTCTGGATACCCATGTGCATGCCGATCATATTACAGGTGCAGATGTTATTCGCAAAAGAACAGGAGCAAAAACTGCTGTTAGCGCAGAGGCGCATGTGGATTGTGTGGATATTCCTCTTCAGCATGGCCAAGAAATCTTTTTAGGAGACAAAAAAATAAAAGCATTAGCTACTCCGGGGCATACAAATTCGTGTATGAGTTTTTTATTTGAGGATATGGTCTTTACTGGGGATGTTCTTCTGATTCGTGGTACAGGTAGAACAGATTTTCAACAGGGATCCTCAGATAAAATGTACCAAAGTATCATCTCTCAGCTGTTTACATTACCAGACTCTATACGCGTTTATCCTGCTCATGATTACAGGGGGCATACGTCTTCAACGATTGGTCAGGAGAAAACTTTTAACCCCAGAATTGGAAACGGTAAAACTCTCGAAGAATTCAAAAAGATTATGTCTGAGTTGAAGCTTGCAAACCCAAAAAAGATTCATGAAGCTGTTCCTGCAAATATGGCGTGCGGTAAGCCAAAGGACTCCCGGACTCTTCATCCGCAAATTGTAGATGGTGTTCCCGAAGTTACAGTTGAGGATGTTCAGCTCAATAAGAGCAAACTTAAGCTCATAGATGTCAGAGGGCCAGATGAGTTTCATGGAGAGCTTGGTCATATTCCAGGCTCTGCAATGAGAGTTTTAGGTGATGAGCTTCTAAAGTTTTTGCAAGAAGCTGATAAGACAGAAGAAATTGTTTTTGTTTGTCGGAGTGGAGCTCGATCAGGAAGAGCTACTTTGGCAGCAAAAGAGATGGGGTTTAAATTTGTTTCCAATATGGCAGGTGGAATGTTGCGATGGAATGAACTTAAATACCCAACGGAGAAATAAGTATGAGAGAAGCATTTCTAGGAGGAATCCTTATTGGGTTGGCTGTGTCTGTGATGCTGGTTTTCAACGGAAGAGTGACGGGAATAAGCGGAATCATTCAAGGTTCACTTTTTGAATCAGATGGTAAGTTTTGGAGAATCTCTCTCTTGCTTGGTTTGATTTTAGGTGGCTTAACATTGTCTATTCTGAATCCAGAATTGGTGAGTCAAACATATACCATAGAAAAATGGAGATATCCTGTAGCTGGAATTCTTGTTGGCTTTGGAACTTTATTGGGAAGTGGTTGTACAAGTGGTCATGGAGTTTGTGGAATAAGCCGTCTTTCTGTTCGTTCAATTCTTGCAACAATGAGTTTTATTGGATTTGGAATTCTAACGGTGTTTATTCTTAGAATGTTCGGAGTGACAGTATGAGGCAAAATCTAGTTTCATTTATTGTTGGATTTATTTTTGCTATTGGCCTTGGCATTTCAGGAATGACTCAACCTCAAAAAGTTGTTGGGTTTTTAGACCTTTTTGGCAACTGGGATCCATCTCTTGTCTTTGTAATGATAGGCGCTATTTTAATTCACTTGGTTGTTTACAAATTGTTTTCAAAGAGACCTTCGCCGTTGCTTTCTGAAAAGTGGCATTTACCAACCAAAAAAGAAGTAACTCCTTCGCTGGTAGTAGGTTCCGCTTTGTTTGGAATAGGTTGGGCACTTGCTGGATATTGCCCTGGGCCTGCGTTGGTGTCTCTTTCCTCTGGAAGTATAGACGTTGCTGTTTTTGTAGTTTCAATGCTACTGGGAATGATTATTTTTAAAATTACTGATAAAAAAATAGGATTTAATAGATGATAGTTGGATATATAGCGCTTGTTCTGATGGGTGTTGTGCTGAGTACGCTTGGAGCGGGTGGCGCAATCTTAGTAGTTCCGATTCTAGTATATCTTTTTAAAGTAGAACCGCTCAGAGCAACAACGGACTCTTTGTTTATTGTTGGAATTTTATCTCTGGTCAGTTGTGTGAGTTATATTCGAAAAAAAGAGTTTAATTTTTCTGCGCTTATTTATTTTTTAATTCCGAGTTTAATAGGAGTTTTTTTAGTCCGCTATCATGTGTTGCCAAGATTACCTGAAATGTTTTTTGGATCACTGCCTAAATCAAATTTTATTATGCTCGTATTTGGACAATTGATGTTAGGGGCTAGTTTATCTATGTTTAAGTCTTCACGGGAGTTGGATGTTCATAGTTTTTCAATTCTAAAAGCTATTGTTGTCGGTTTCATTGTGGGAGGAGTAACAAGTTTAGTTGGAGCAGGCGGAGGCTTTTTGATGATCCCTGCGTTGGTTCTTTTTTTAGGAGTTCCAATGAGAATGGCAGTTGGAACGTCATTGATTATGATTACATTAAATTCTCTTTTGGGTTTCTTTGTTTCATACCAGAAAGGGTATGTATTTGATATTCACCAAATGGGTTTCATTTTAGCGGCAGCCGTAGCTGGGGTTTTTTTAGGGTTACGATTTAAAAATATGGTTTCAGAACGGCTTCTAAAAAAGACATTCGCAAGCTTGGTGCTTGCGATGTCTCTGGTCATTATATACTTGAACTTGCCTTAAATGCGCGGAAGTCGTATCTAGTGTCTTCAGGCAAAAAATGCAATATTTTAATGTTTTGATCTTTTTCGCTTTCAGAGAGATATCTCAGGAGATCATCAACAGTTAATATCCCACGAACCTCTCCTTGATCATTTGTTACCAGCAGAGATGATATTTTTTTGTCTATCATCATTTGAGCTGCTTGTGAAACATCTGCCTGTTGCGGAATTGTAATCGCAGGCCAACTCATATAGTTTTCCACTTTATCATTCTCTCTAAATCTAAAAGACTGCTCTACAGCTCCGTTTTCTGTAATGATCATAGCTCGCTGAACATCTCGATCACTAAGTATACCCATAACAATCTTTTCATCATTTAAGACAGGCAGATGTCGAATGTTCAGCTTCTTCATAATGTCGTAAGCTGTGAATAAATCTGTACCCGCTGGTACTGTTTTAAGTTCAACAGTCATAAGATTTTTTGTTTTCATTTATACCTCCGTCTAGGTTCATATAGAGTGATATCCTAGTATCTCTTTATTTTTATTAAAACAATCATGAGCTAGGTCATGTTTATCGTAATAAATTGAAGTAGAATAAGAGCGTGGAGGTTCTATATGACAAAAAATGAAGGAACAGTTGATAGAGTTATTAGATTAGTAGCAGGCGCTTTGTTATTATTTCTTTTGCCAGATCCATGGCGATATGTAGGAATTATTCCTATTCTCACAGGAGCGGTAGGCGTGTGTCCTTTGTACTCGGTTTTTGGTATTAACACCTGTAAACGTTAATCTCTGAATATGAGTTCAATATCTTCTAGAGGGCGTTTCTCTTCTTCGGGAACGCCTAGAGATTTTTGATCTTCCACGGAAATTGTTCTCACCTCAGTGTCTTCTGCCCACTGAAATTCAAGAGGTGGAAATTTTTGTGCGTACTCCATCATGTACTGCGTCCAGATAGGTACCGCAGCACTTCCGCCAGTCATATCATGGGCAGTGTTATCATCATAACCTACCCAAACAATAGCAGTGTGTAGAGGTGTGAAACCCGCAAACCAAGCATCTTTGTAATCGTCTGTTGTTCCCGTTTTTCCAGCTGCAGGATGTGTAAAACCCCAAAGCTTTGCTGCCACAGCTGTACCATTTTGAATAGTTTGTTTCATTATTCCAACTAATACAGATGTTGTGACTGGATCAAGAGCTTGAGATCGCTCAATTTGATGTTCATATAAGATTTCATCATCAAGTGTTTTTATAAATCGAATCATTGTGAGGGGAACTTTTTCTCCGATACGTGATAAGGTATTGTATGCTTGTAATACTTCAAGTGCCGGCAGTTCAAAGGCGCCCAGTGTCAGAGCGGGAAAGGGTTGCAGAGGGGTTTCAATTCCAGCCTGCCTTGCTACATCAATAATAGATTCCAGACCAATTTTAATTCCTAAAGAAGCTGTTGCAGCATTTAAGGAATTTTTAAGTGCAAAATAAAACGGAATAGTTCCGTAGTATTTATTTTTGTAGTTTTTTGGGGCCCACTGTTGATTGTCATATTTAGCTTTAAACTTTTCGTCGTTTAAAAGTGTGAGAGGTGTATAGGGGTTCCCATCATCGTCTTGGGTGTCAAGTGCGGCTAGAAATACAAAAGGTTTCATGGTTGAGCCCACTTGTCGTCGTGCTTGTATGGCGCGGTTGTATTGAGATTTTCTGAAGCTTCGTCCACCAACAATGGCCTGTATATGCCCGTTTGTTGGATCTGCAGAAATTAAAAATCCCTCCAGAGATTTCCCCGCGTCTAAAAATTTCTTAAGTTGCTTTTGTTCTTTCTCCAAGCGTTCTAAACCTTGAGAAACTGCTTTTTGAGCAGCTTCTTGTGCTTGAAGATTAAGAGTGGTTTCGATTTTTAATCCCAGAGATGTATCAATTCCCATAGTCTCGATTTCTCGGTTGATAGCATCTACAAAATATGGAGCAGGTTCAGATAAGATTTTATCTGGAGATTTTGGAAGCTCAAAAGATTCTGCCTGTATTTTTTCTTCTGGCGTGATAATTTGTGATTCTTGGAGTTTTGTAAGAACCAGAGTGCGCCGCTCAAGAGCTTTTTCAGGGTGTTTGAACGGATTAAATAAGCCAGGGCTATTGACGATTGCTGCTAGCAGAGAGCATTCAGGCAAGTTGAGATCCACAAGCGACTTACCAAAGTAGTACTCAGATGCCGCACCAAATCCACGAATTTGAAAAGAACCATTTTGACCCATATAGATTTCATTGATGTAGGCCTCAAGAATATCGTCTTTAGATGTCTTTGCTTCTAGGAGT
>CAUJDY010000031.1 GCA_963169805.1 Bdellovibrionota bacterium
CCTAAGTTTGTTATTGAATCTGATGCAACAATCGTAGCGCCATTAATGTTTGCGTACATCATGGGTTGGTAAACCTACAACGTTAATAAAACGTAACGCTGGTCAATGAAGCTATGCTCCCTTGACTGGCTGTCATTTTAAAATTCTAATGAGAGCAAAAGGAATTAAATAAATCCAGGGGAGGATTTCTATGAAGCTATTATTAGCATTTGTTTCTATCTTTTCACTTCAATCTTTTGCATCTCTAGAGTTGGGCTCTGAAGTTCTTGCTAATAGAACGGAAAAGTCTATTGAATTCAATTGGAATTCAAACCGCAGTTACTATGCGTGTTCATATGCTGAAGGACAAGCTCGTAAATATCTTAGAGCTCTTGGCGCGCAAGATATTTCAACAGATTGTAGAGGCGGTATTGAGTATGGAAGACCTCAGTGGTCTTGGATGCCATTAAGTCTTGATGCTCAGTTTACTGTGCTTGAGCAAGATGATAATGGTTCAGAGCCCGTGACAAATCAAAAAGTTGTACTGAGAGGGAATGAGTCTTGTGAGTTTAATGTGAAGCTCATTCAGAAGTTGCTAGCTCAAGTTAACCACACGCTTGTCAAAAAATCTGTTAATTGTTTTGAAGCTAGAGGTTCATACAGATTTGAAGTCGAAGTAGTAAAGTAATCCATATATATAGTTTACCGTAAAAACTAAACTTGATATAAACCCTGCATATTACTGCGGGGTTTTTTTATGATAGAGCAAATTGAGAACATTGTAACTGGCGATATTATACTCTGGGGGCGACCTCTTTTGAGGTGGTATATGGCTGCCGCTGCCTTTGGAGTGATCTTACTTGTGCTTTTGGTTTTAAAGATCCTAGGCTCTAGAACATACAAAGCGTATAAAGGGGAACTTGATAAAGAATTTTCTTGGAAGATTTTTTGTTTCTTCTTACTGCGTAAAATTAATTTTTGGTCTTCTTTATTTATAGCGATTTATGCTGCAAGCGAAGCCGTTAACCCAATCGCAAAATACGATAAGTATTTTAAATTTGTTTTTGTGGTTGGTATATTTTGGCAATTGTTTATCTGGGTGAATGCCGCCATTAATATTTACTCTCATCAAAAGCTAAGACACAGCTTAGAAAACGACCCCACATCATCAACTGCAATAAATCTCTTCTCTTTGATTTGGAAGTTCTTTGCTTTTGTTCTGATTTTTTTAATCATGCTTGATCAACTTGGATTTAATATTACAACTCTTCTTGCCGGATTAGGGGTAGGGGGGATTGCCATCGCCCTAGCTGTCCAAAATATCCTGGGAGATCTCTTTGCCTCTCTTACTATTGTGTTTGATAAGCCGTTTAAGGTTGGGGATAGCATTCAGGTAGACAATTTAATTGGAACCGTAGAAAAAGTGGGGCTCAAGACAACTCGAATTCGTAGTGTTACGGGTGAGCAAATTGTTATGTCAAATGCAGATATATTAAAAGTTAGATTGCAAAACTTTGATGGTATAATTGAGCGTCGAGTTTTCTTTAAGCTAGGGGTTGAGTACGGCACGCCTCATGATAAAATGAGGCTCATACCTGCGCTTATTGAGAAGGCTATTATGTCTCAAGCAAAAACTCGGCTGGATAGGGTACATTTTCGTGAGTATGCAGAGAGTAGTTTAAATTTCGAGGTGAGTTACTATATAGCAGAGTCTGAGCTAAGAAAGTCCTGTGATATCCAGCAAGATGTGAATTTGGCGATTTTAAAGTCTTTTGAGGAGAATAAAATCAATTTTGCCTATCCATCCCGAACTATTTACTTACAAAACCAAGGGTCTGAGCACAGGGCGTGACAGCTCTTTTAAACTCTGTTAGCTTCTATGACTTAAAAAAGACAAGCTAAAGGAACGCTCATGGAACTTCGTAATATCTGTATTATTGCTCACGTTGACCACGGAAAAACTACTCTTGTGGACCATTTACTTAAACAATCTGACACATTTGGGTCGCATGTCACTTTGGATGATCGTGTTATGGACTCTATGGACCTTGAGCGTGAGCGCGGTATTACAATTCAAGCTAAGAACGCAGCCATCAAAAAGGGTGAGTACAAAATTAATATCGTAGATACACCGGGGCACGCGGATTTCGGTGGAGAAGTTGAAAGAATTTTAGGCATGGTCGACGGAGCGGTACTGCTAGTTGATGGAGCAGAGGGACCTCTTCCTCAAACTCGTTTCGTATTACAAAAAGCCCTGGAAAAGGGTCACAATATTATTCTTGTGATTAATAAGGTAGACCGTCCAGAGTGCCGTGGGACAGATCGTGTTCAGCAGGTTATTGACCAAACTTTTAATTTATTTATTGATCTCGGTGCTACAGACGAACAAGCGGATTTCCCTATTCTCTACGCATGTGCGCGGTATGGATGGTGTACAGAAAATTATGATGATGTTGAAGACCTCATTGAGGGTCGTAAAAAAGGAACTCTTGATCCTCTGTTTGAACGCGTAAAAACTCGTATTAAAGGTCCAAGCGTTGAAAAGGAAAAACCTTTCCAAATGTTAATCTCTAATATTGGTTGGAATGATTTTGTGGGACGTCTTGCTATTGGCCGAATTACGGCTGGGGAAATTAAAACGAACGACCGTGTTTGTCGTAAGGGTGTAAACTCAAAAGGCGAACCATTAAATGAAACATTTAAAGCTGTAAAGATCTTTACATATATGGGTCTTAAGCAGGTGGACTGTGAAGTAATGTCTGCAGGAGATATTGCCGCTGTTGCTGGGAGTGATGCATTTGAAATTGGTGATACGGTTACTTTAAATGAAGGTACAGATGCACTTCCACGCATTCATGTGAGTCAACCCACTCTTGCGATGGTGTTCTCTGTTAATACGTCTCCGTTTTCGGGACGTGATGGTGAAGCTGTGCAATCTAGAAAACTCAGAGAAAGACTCATTCGTGAAGTTAGGCATAATGTTGCAATTCGTTTCTCGGAAACAGAGGTTCCAGATCAGTTTAGAATTTTAGGACGTGGAGAATTACAATTTGCTGTTCTTATTGAACAAATGCGCCGTGAAGGAGTTGAATTCATGGTGGGTAAGCCAATCGTATTAACTGAAGTTAGTGCTGATGGGCAAAAGATGGAGCCTCTAGAAAGGCTTACTCTTGATTTACCAGAAACTTACGGGAGTGATGTGACTCGTATGTTCCAAGAGAGAAAAGGTATGCTTATGACCTATGATAATGTTGGGCATGGAAGAATTCGTTTAGAATTCGATATTCCAACGCGAGGTCTTCTTGGAATGAGATCAAAGTATCTTACTGCAACTCGTGGTGAAGGTATTATGAGTTCAAACCCAATTGGTATGGTTGAGTGGAAGGGTGATATGCTCCACAGAATTAATGGAGCTCTCATTGCAGATAGAACAGGCGTTGTGACTGAGTACGCATTGATGGGTCTTGAAGATCGCGGAGCAATGTTTGTAAAGCCGGGTGTGGATGTTTATGAAGGCATGATCATTGGTGAAAACAGCAAAGACAATGACATGAACGTAAATGCGTGCCGTGAGAAAAAGTTGACGAACGTCAGAGCCTCCGGTGCAGAAATTCTTGTGGGTCTTAAGGGAATTCGTGAGATGAGCCTTGAGAAGTGCTTAGAGTGGATCGATGAAGATGAGTGGATTGAAGTCACTCCAAAAGAGATTCGCCTTCGCAAAAAAGTATTGGCCCAAAACCAACGCTCAATTATCCGTAAGGGTTAATCGTTTATTATTTTTTAAATTTGGTTCCGGGTGCCTGCATCCGGTTACGCAACACGTTAAGTTGTTTGATTCATTGTGGACAATCATATTTGTAGAGTCTTTTCCAAATATTAATTGTAAAAAATACATAAAAAGATAGTTTAGCTCAAAATTAAAGGGGGGATTTATGAAGTTTCTTTTTATTATTTTAGTGGCAAGTCTCAGCTTAGCATATGCATCTCAAGATCCACAAAACGCAGATCCATATTATAGACTTACAAAAGTTGTCAAAGAAGTGCCTGTCTCGCTAGAGACAATTCTTGTAGTGCAGCAGTTGTTTTCTCAACAACAAGAGCCGATCTCTGTTCCGACTCCAAGTGCAGGGGGGCCTGGTTTGGGTGAAATTATCAATATTGGCTTAAAAGTTTGGAAAATAATTGAGCAAAATCAGCCTGTCGTAAATCTAAATCTCCAAAGAGCAAGCGCTCTACCGGCTGGCTTAAGAGATTGGTCCGAAATGGAGGGGTGGAGTGATATTCAAGTGCGTGAATACCAGGTCTCCTACATTAATGGATTTAAAAAAGAGGTTGTTAAGCTCAATATGCTACTCACGTACAGTTATGGTGGCAAATATAATGGCTCTGGGCAGTACTTATCTCAAGTTGGAGTTCTCATAAAAGATTTAGAAGTCTCTTGGGGATTCACTGTCAGTGGAGAGGTTGAGGTTGCTAATCTGGTCAATATTGGAACACGAGAGAATCCGCATGCACTGATGGAGCTAGATATTAAATGGTCTGTACATTCCGTTATGAAGCATATCCAAGAGGGGATAAATTTTTTGGTTAAAGGAAATGGAGACTTTAGAAGTTATTAATTTGCTAATTAAAAAAAGACTCCTAGAATAAAGTATTATCTCGGAGATTATATGCTTGAAGGCCATCAATCAATATCAACATACAGTAATAGAAATTTAGCAATATGGTTGGTGATGGCCTTTCAGGCAGGAATGTTAAATACTGGCGGCTTTATGGCTTGCCATACATTTGTTTCACATGTGACAGGCTATGCGACTCTTTTTGGAGTGAGTATTAAAGATAAAGATTTATTTCAAGCGGCTGGGCTATTTACGGTTCCTCTGTTGTTCCTGCTGGGAGCTATGCTCAGTGGAGTTTTAGTAGATATTCGACTAAAACTTAATAAGAGACCGAAGTATTATGTGATTTTTGGTGTGATGTTTAGTCTTATTTTGACAGTGTTTGTAGCGGGAATTTCTGATCTTTTAGGTACTTTTGGGGAGCCAATGCGTCTGACAAGAGATTATGTGTTGCTTGCTATGCTATGCCTGATTTGCGGAATACAAAATGGAGCTGTTTCAACAGTATCAAAATCTGTTGTCAGAACAACTCATTTAACTGGCGTAACAACAGATCTTGGCTTAGGTTTGGTTCGAATACTCTACAGACAAAAATTATCTTCAGAAATTGTAGAACAAGAAAGAAAAGCTAATCAGATGAGAATAGGAGTTATCTCCTTTTTCATCTTAGGATGTGTACTAGGCGCTTTTGCATTTAGAAAATACGAATACTATGGTTTTGCTATTCCACTGATAATTTATGGAGTGCTCTTTATGCTTTCATTCGGGTATCAAGTCGTAGGGCATAATCGTAAATCAAAGTAGCAAGTCAAAGTAATTAAGCGTCATGAGTTGTTCGTGACCATATCTTAAAGTCTGCTAGGCTCATAAATATTAGGAGCAAATATGAAGATAGTACTTTTAGCATGCTTGATATATTTTAACTTACATGTAAACGCACAAGAAAGTGGTCCGGCAATGTACACACAAAAAATTGAAAAGATTTTTAATGGATTGAATAAAGATACTATGCATCTTGTGGATGAGTTTTATCAAACCAATGCTCACTTTGAAGATCCAATGGGTAAACACATGGGAGTCGAGGAGATTCGCAAGTATTATATGAATCTATATCAGAATGTAGAAAATATTCGTTTTGATTTTTCAAACCATATTTGCCAAAGCCAGGAATGTGTCTCTGTGTGGGTTATGCATTTAAAAGCTTCCGGTCTTAATGGAGGCAATTCCATTGCTGTGAGTGGAAATTCAATTTTTAAATTTGATGAGTCGGGTAAGGTGATATATCACAGAGATTACTTTGACATGGGAGAGTTTATTTACGAAAGAATTCCTATTCTTAAAAATATTATTTTGTTTATTAAATCAAAACTCAAGGGCTAGTTGTGTACTATCTAGAACTATTTATAATTGCATTTGCTGTTTCATTTTTATGGATGGGATTCCTGTGGGCTATTTCATTAAAAATTAAAAATGCGGCAATTGTAGATGTAGGCTGGGGGGCGAGTGTCCTTTTTTATTGTCTCATATATTTTTTCAATGATTCAGAATTAAATTCGAAAGAGTTTTTAGTTTTAATTGCTGTAGGAATTTGGGCGTCTAGACTTTCAAGTTATCTTTTCTTTGAGCGTATCTTGGGGCATGAGGAAGAGGGTAGATATAAAAAGCTACGAGAATATTTTAAAACAAATGTATCGTTTAAAATGTTTTGGTTTTTTCAGTCTCAAGCTCTATTTAATGGTTTTCTGAGCCTACCCTTTTTAATTGTAGCAATACAGAGTGATGGGGTTGTGAGTTTAATAGATCTGGTCGCCTTTCTTGTGGCATTCATAGGCATATGGGGAGAAACGCTCTCAGATGATCAGCTCAAGCAGTTTAAATTAAATCCAGCTAATAAAGGTAAGGTTTGTGAAGTAGGTCTTTGGGGGTATTCTCGGCACCCTAACTATTTTTTTGAATCATTGATTTGGATTGGCTATGCTTTGTTTGCTCTAAGTGAGCCCTATGGTTTTTTAGGACTTATAGCTCCAATACTGATCTTGTACACTTTGCTTAAATTTACAGGTATTCCAGCAACAGAGGAACAGGCGGTACGCAGCAAGGGGAATCTCTACAGAGATTATCAGAAGCGAGTGAGTGCGTTTGTTCCGTGGTTTCCTAAAAAATAAAATCTTACATAAAATCTTATAATGACAAGATACTTTCTTTTTGATGCAATTTAAATTGCTACTTTGGCATTGTCGTATCCTATTGGAGGGGTTATGAAGTATTTTTTTCTTTCGCTTATTTTTGGAGTATACGTTCTTCAGGCTGCTGTTTTGATTAAACAAAGAGTAACGAATTCGGGGGAAGTATTATCAATCGAAGGTTATAAAAAAGTTGATGGCCTTGTAAATGAGCGAATCATTCTCAAAAATATCACAGAGCATATTGGTGAAAGATCTCCTACAAATTTAGACATCTACTATCAAGAAATACTCGTGTCAGATGATGAGTTTAAAAAAATAAAACTGAATGCATCAACACTGGATCTTTCGATCCCTCAGGCTTGGAGAAATAGTGAAGTACGAACAGTTGTTAACCAAGGTCCTACAGCAAATCGAATAGACCTGACGTTTGTTGGAGATGGTTATACATTAGCAGAAAAAGAAAAGTTTTTTGATGATGTTGAAAGAATGACTCAGGATATGTTTGAGGGACAGACATTTGCATCTTACCTGCCTCTGTTTAATGTTCATGCTGTTTTTGTTCCATCTCAAGAATCTGGAATTACAGATGGAGTTAGGAAAAATACAGCTCTCGGGTTATATCGCGATCCTGTGGGTTCAAAGCGCGCAATCATGCCTGGCAATACAGGAGCAATTGAGAGAGCTATCGCACTTGCGCCAGACTCAGATTATCCAATACTAATAGCTAACGATGATTATTATGGCGGCCTTGGGGGGCGCTATGCGATTTCTACACGTTCTGTAGAATCTGGTACAGTGGTTCTGCGCCATGAGCTTGGCCATAACTTTGGAAATGTTGGAGAAGAGTATGATGGCGGTTATGTCTATAGTGGAGCAAATGCAACATCATCTGGTGCCAATCCTTCTTGGAGACATTGGATTCAGGGTTCACATGAAGTCTATGAGACAAAGTTTTTAGCTGGCGAATATGTGTGGAAAAATCTTTCACAAGGAAGTTATAAGTCGCAGTTTAATTTTCCAGGAGCTGGCTATATATTTGATCTCATAATTAGCTCAGTTGGGTGGGCAACAGAAAATGATGTTGAAGTGAAGTTAGATGGAGCAGTCAAGGCCATTACAGGAAAATATACTCAAGATCGTAGTTTTTTTAAATTTAAAAACCCAGAAAGTTTATCGGCAGGTGCGCACTCTCTTGAATTTAAAGAGCAAATTAAAGATGGGGACAATGTGCTTGCTTTTGCAATGATCTATGCTCATCCACAAAATATAAATATGTCGCAGGGGCATGTTGCAGCTTATGCGACATTTGATGCAAATGGCTCAAAGCGGGCATACCGACCTACATTTGATACCTGTTTAATGAGAGATATGAAATCTGTCAATTTTTGCTCCGTAGACCAGGAGAATATGTGGATTCGTTTTTTTAATGTTGTCGGTTTGATAGATAAACTATCTGTGCAAAATCAAGGAGTAAAAACTGTGTTCTTGGAAACTCCAAACTTAAATCATCTAGAAGTACAATGGTATACTAAAAAGTCTGGCGAAGATTATAAACTTGTATCTCATCAAGAAAAAAATCTAGAAATTTTGGATCCAACAATTCGTTCTGTCAAAGTAATCGTTGAGTTCAAAACTCCAGAGGTTCGCAAGCCAGGAGTGCAATTTAGAGCTCAAAAGGAAATTAATCTCTAAATGATTAAAAGCTTAAGACCCTTTGAGATAAATGCTATCACGAAGGACGTTCAGTTGCAGGTAGATGTTCAAAGAGATGGGTCTCTCTTGATGTGTGAATTTACCTTATTAGATCCTAAGAGTTCTGTAATTTTAAAATCAGGAATATTTGGTAACCAGAGGAAGAAAGAGCTTTGGAAATCAACTTGCTTTGAAATATTTTGGAAAAGAAAAGAAGAGGAAAAATATTGGGAATTTAATCTTTCTTCCGATTTGAATTGGAATATTTTTTCTTTTGATCAATATAGACAACCACAAGAGCGTGAAGATTTGGCCTTCAAATCTGTTAATTTCTCAAAGAAGAGTAGTACGCCTGTAAAGTTTTACATAGAACTTGATTTAGCATTGTCAGGTATTGTGCAAGAAAAAATACAAGTAGGAATAACAAGTGTTTTGGAGCACAATAATCAGCAGAAATCATATTGGGCTCTCACACATAAAGGCGAAAAGCCAGACTTTCATTTAAAAGAGAGTTTTATTGATCTTTAGTTCAGGTTTAAAAGGAGAAGGTTGTAATGAGGTTGGGCATTGAAAACTTGCTAACAGATAAATCTAAAATTAAATCTTTAAAGAAAAAAAGAGTAGCGCTTGTATGTCATCCGGCATCTGTTGATAAAAATCTTATTCACTCAATAGATCTTTTATCTTCAAAAATTAAGCTTTCTGCAGCCTTCGGCCCTCAGCATGGTGTGAAGGGTGACAAGCAAGATAATATGATTGAAACAGATGACACCTTTGATTCTCGTTATAAAATTCCTATTTTTAGTTTATATGGTAAGGTACGTCGTCCTACTAAAGAAATGATGGAGACTTTTGATCTCGTCCTATTTGATCTTCAGGATTTGGGCTGCCGCATTTATACTTTTATTACGACACTTTTATATATGATGGAGGAGTGTGCGAAATATAATAAAGAAATTTGGATTTTAGATCGTCCGAATCCAATTGGAAGAGAAGTAGAAGGTTTAAGTTTAATTCCAGGCTATGAGAGCTTTGTTGGGGCAGCTCCTATTCCTATGAGACATGGACTTACGCTTGGGGAGCTTGCTCTTTATTTTAAAGATCATTTTAAATTAGATGTTGATTTAGATGTAATTAAAATGAAAGGTTACCATTTTAAAAAACCCGGATTCGGTTGGCCTGTAGAGCGTCCATGGGTTAACCCAAGTCCTAATGCTCAAACACTCAATATGGCTAGGGTCTACCCAGGTACTGTAATGCTTGAAGGAACCCTTCTCTCGGAGGGGCGAGGGACAACACGTGCGCTCGAGGTTGTAGGTGCACCTTCATTGGATATTCCAAATATTTTAGAAGTTATGAAAAGAATGTCTCCGAAGTGGCTTAAGGGTGCGATACTTAGAGAATGTCATTTTGAACCTACCTTTCATAAGCACCAACATCAGCTTTGCAATGCACTTCATATTCATACGGATGGAGATTTTTATAATCCTAAGTTATTTAAACCCTATCGTGTAATATGTTTGTTCTTAAAGGCGCTAAAGAAGGTTCACCCACAATACCAAATTTATAGAGATTTTCCCTATGAGTATGTAGAAGATAAGCTAGCCTTTGATGTTATCAATGGAGGTCCTTTCTTAAGGGAATGGGTCGATGATCCTCGATCTACAGCAAAAGATTTGGAAGTACAATTATTGCGAGATGAGAAGGCGTGGTTAAAGAAATCTAAAAAGTATCATCTTTATTAAGGGGCACTCCCAGGAAGTGCTTGCTTAATATAAATCGTATTCTCATACTTAGAAGTGAATGTATTTTCACGGAGGGAATATGAAATTTTTAATACTTTTATTTATGACTACGTTTTGTTTTGCTGCATTTTCTGGTGATAAAGCAGAAGAGGGAGCATACATTTATGATTTCGATAAATCTATAATTCAATCTTTAAGTGTGAATCAAGATTTAATTATAGATCACGTCACTAGATCTGGCTTTGAAGTTTACGGCCCTGCAGGCCTTCTAACTTTTTTAAAAAGGCATAATATTCCTCATGTTGATCTGGCTAAAGTGGAGTTTTTTGATACTCGTAACTATCCAACTCCAGAGGAGATTAACAGCCAAATTAGATCTATTCACCAAAAGAACCCTCAAATTACTCAAGTATTTTTAATAGGAAGATCTGTCCAGGGGCGTGAAATTTTAGGTCTTAAAATTTCCGATAATGTTCAGGAAGATGAGCTTGAGCCTGAATTTAAATATATTTCATCAATGCATGGAGATGAGATCACAGGGCGAGAGCTCATGGTGCGTTTGGCAGATGATCTTGTGTCTGGATATGGGGCAGACCAAAGAATTACTCAGTTAGTAGATAATACAGAAATTTATATTATACCTTCTATGAATCCAGATGGATCTGCAATGAGACGTCGTGGAAATGCTAATAATATTGATTTGAATAGAAATTTTCCTGATTTTTCAACATCAGATAATCAAAATATTTTAGGAAATCGACAAGTTGAAACAAAGCTTATTATGGAATTTCAGAAAAGTAGAAACTTTGCATTATCTGCTAACTTTCATGGTGGGGCAGCAGTTATGAACTATGCATGGGATACAATCCGAGACCGTCACCCACTTCATGATCTTTTAGTTGAATTAAGCTTAGATTATGCAAACCGTGTTGATTACATCAAAAACTCAGACGAATTTCCGAATGGTATTACAAATGGCTACGCATGGTATGAAGTAAATGGTGGAATGCAGGATTGGAGTTATTACTGGCATAACGATTTGCAATTTACAGTGGAGCTTTCGATTCCTAAATGGCCAACATACTCTCAAATTCCATACTACTACGAAAAAAATAAAGATGCACTTATTGCATTTATTGAAAATATTCACCGTGGTGCTGGTGTAAAATATAAGGAATTTATTAATGGTCAAAACATTGCTGAAAATTTAAATGGAACAGTGGACCTTTATAAAATTGAGAGTGGTTCAAAAAATAAAATAGGAACATTTCCGTTCTTTAGAGGTGAGTTTTACAAAGTACTTCCTCATGGAGAATATCATTTTGAAATGAATTTGGGAGGCGGGGATCAGGCTCGATTTGTTATGGCCGTAGATGGTTCACTTAATAATTATGCAATTATGGAGCGTAATAGGTAGAGACGCTTAACTCTGAGGAGACGCAGTTTATCCTAAAACTTTACGTCTCCCCAGAGGTTGCATGTTGTTGAGGGCACTGAGAACCTCAAGAAAATTTCCCAAAGGCGCCTGTCGACATTTTTATGAACACCGCATCTAATTCGGTGGTCATCAAAAATTCGGCCGGCGCCGTTGTGTTAATTAATGTAATTTTAAT
>CAUJDY010000032.1 GCA_963169805.1 Bdellovibrionota bacterium
CTCTATGTGGATAAGCAGCGACTTAAAGATAATATGAGTCTGTCACATGGAACCTTGATGAGCTCACATGTTCTTCTTGCCCTAGTTGATAAGGGGCTATCACGGGAGGATGCTTACAAAATTGTTCAAAGAGTGAGTCACAGTTTAAAGCAAGGGCAAAATTTGCAGTCAGCATTACAAAAAGATGCAGAATGTAAGCGGTATTTAACCGCAGCAGATTTGAAGAAGATTTTTAGTGGCCAAAAACATATTCAAAGTATTGAAAAACGCTTTAAAGGTTTAAAAAAAGAAATGAGGTTCTAAATGACTTATTTGCCTGGAGACTTAATTTATGAGGGAAAAGCTAAAAAGATCTTCACGGTCCAAAACCGCGCAGATCTTTTATGGCAAGAGTTTAAAAATAGCTTAACGGCATTTAACGGTGTCAAAAAAGGTGAGTTTGATATCAAAGGTCAGCTCAACAGAGATATCTCTGCTATCATTTTTAGATATTTGAAAAACCACGGTATTCGCTGCCACTACGTAGATGCTCTTGATTCGAATATTATGATCACACAAAAATTAAAAATGATTCCTCTCGAAGTTGTTGTTCGAAACAAGGCAGCGGGTAGCTTAAAGAAAAAATTTGATATGCCGGAGGGTTTCGATATTAATCCTCCATTAGTAGAGTTTTATTTTAAAAAAGACGAACTCAATGACCCCTTTATGAGTGATGATCATGTTGTGATGTTGAGACTTCTAACATATGAGCAAATTCAAAAACTCAAGACAACCTCATTAGAGGTTAATAAGTTTCTTAAGAAATTTTTTGAGACAGTAGATATTACTCTTGTAGATTTTAAGGTGGAATTTGGCCTGAGTGAAGCTGGAGAGTTCGTGCTAGGAGATGAAATTTCTCCTGATTCTTGCCGTTTATGGGATAAGGCAACTGGAGAAAAGCTTGATAAAGATCGCTTTCGCCTCGATTTAGGTGATGTAAAGACAGGTTATAACGAAGTTTCAAATAGAATCAAAAAAGTATATGGGGAGAAATTATGAAATTAGGGATCAAAATTTTACCGCGACCAGAAGTTTTAGATTCTCAGGGAAGAACAGTTTTAAATTCACTAAAAGAAAGTGGATTTAAACTCAATGAGTGTAAAGTAGGAAAATATGTTGTGATAGAGACGGAGCACTCAAACTTAGAAGCTGCGAAAAAAGAGATTCAGCGTATGGCAGACTATGTCTTGTACAATCCTCTTATCGAAACTTATGAGGTTGAACAATTATGAGTAAGAAAATTGGGATTGTGCGATTTCTTGGCACAAACTGTGATCGAGATATCGAACAAGCAGTTACAGAGATGGGGCGAAAGGTCGATTACCTTTGGTTTCGAGATACATTTAATATCTCAGAATATGATGCGCTAGTTTTGCCTGGCGGTTTTAGTTATGGAGATTATTTAAGAACAGGAGCTTTGTCTGCGAGAGCGCCTGTGATGGCAAGTGTACGTGAAGCAGCAGAAAAAGGTATGCCGATTTTAGGTATTTGTAATGGATTTCAAATTTTGTGTGAGTCGGGTTTACTTCCGGGTGTCCTCGTGAGAAATCAAGGTCTTAAATTTAAAGATGAGTGGGTCCAAATAAGCATACAGACATCAGCAACTCCATGGACATCTCAGTACAAAGTACAAGAAAAAATTAAAGTTCCAATTGCTCATGGAGAAGGTTGCTTCTATGCAGATCGAGAAACTGTTATGCGAATTCGAGAGCAAGATCAAGTTTGGTGTACCTATGACGTGAATCCAAATGGATCAATATATGATATTGCAGGAATACTAAACGAAAAAAAGAATGTCGCGGGATTAATGCCACACCCAGAGCGTGCTTTTTATAACTGGATGGGCTCAAGCGATGGAAGAAGGTTTTTTCAATGGCTCAGCTAATAGAAAAATTCAAGAAATACAGGCTGAATCAAAAAGAATATGAAAAGATTTGCGAACTTTTAGGGCGTGAGCCTCATGGCGTTGAGTGGGGATTATTTTCTGCTCTCTGGAGTGAGCACTGTTCTTATAAAAGCTCAAAAATTCATCTTAAAAAATTTTACAATAAAAATTCTCGAGTCATTGTGAGTGAAGGTGAAAATTCGGGCGTGATAGATCTCGGGCAAGGAGAGAGAATTAGTTTTAAGATGGAAAGTCATAATCACCCCAGTTTTATTGAACCATACCAGGGAGCCGCTACAGGCGTAGGGGGCATTCTTCGCGACATATTTACGATGGGGGCGCGCCCTATTATGCTGTCAAACTATCTTTGCTTTGGAGATTTAGATGCTCCACGTATGAAGTCTTTGGTTCAGGGAGTTGTTGCAGGAATCAGTGGCTATGGAAACTGTGTGGGAGTTCCGAACGTGACGGGGTTCACGGATTTCCACTCCTCGTACAATAAAAATATTTTAGTAAATGCCTTTGCACTCGGTGTTCTTTACCCCGGCGAAGAGTTAGCACTTTCGAAAGCTCAAGGGACAGGAAACGATGTTGTTTATGTTGGTGCAAAGACAGGGCGTGATGGAATTCATGGAGCGAGCATGGCATCCGAAAGTTTCGATGATAAATCGGCTAGCCAAAAACCGACGGTCCAAATTGGAGATCCATTTTTTGAAAAATGTTTGATTGAATCTTGTCTTGAAGTTATTCGCTCAGGAAAAGTTGTGGCGATTCAGGATATGGGAGCTGCTGGTCTTATCTCATCTTCATTTGAGATGGCTTCAAAAGGAGCCGTGGGATTGGAGCTTCACTTAGATCAAGTTCCTCTCAGAGATGGCTCTTTAACTCCAGAGGATATTTTACTTTCTGAAAGCCAGGAGCGGATGTTGTTAGTATGTGAACCCAAGAACTTTGAGTACATTCAAGGTGTTTTTAATAAGTGGGGGCTTGAAGCAACACGCATAGGAAAAGTTTTGGATCAAAAAAATATGCGCTTGATGTGGCATGGAGAATTGTTATCCGATATTGATCCTGATCTTCTTGTTGAAAATGCGCCTCGCTACGATAGACCTTACAAGAAGTATTCGCCTCAGAACCGAAATCAAATTCAATTAGAAATTTTTGATGTAAAAGAAACATTAGAAGACATAATGACTTGTGATTTTGGGTCCTCTAAAAAATGGATATATGATCAGTACGACCAAAGAGTCGGTTCTCAGACAGCTCGAGATTGTTCGCAATCAATAGGTGTTGTTCGTTTAGAAAAATCAAAGCGTGCACTTGGATTAGCTCTAGGGTGTAGGCCATATCTTATGAGATTAGATGCTCGAATTGGGGCTCTGGATGCAATCTATCATCCTTCGCTTCAGCTGGCGAGTAAAGGCTTTAAAGCTTTGGCTGTTACAGACTGTTTGAATTTTGGAAATCCTGAGAATGAAAAAATTATGACAGAGTTTGTAACATCTGTGGAATCAATTAGTGAGGCGTGTGAAAAGTTGGATGCGCCTGTTATTAGTGGAAATGTGAGTTTTTATAATGAGACACTTTCACAAAATATCACTTCTACGCCGGCTACCGGTGTTGTTGGCTTGAGAGAGAGTATTGAAAACATACCTCTCGAGAATTTTTGCAAAGAAAGATCCTCGGTCTATATTGTTTATCAACATGAAATAGAGACAGGCGGAGCACTAGAACAGCTGTATAAAAATAAAATTAGCGCTACGGCAGGAGATTTAACTCATACGGATCAATTTATTGAAACAATCAGAGAGGTCTCTCGTTTTGCGCTCTCAACTCGTGTTGTTGGAAAGTTTGGACTTCTTTATGCTGCAACGTTAATGAGTTCTGATACTTTAGAGCTACATATGACTGAAAAAGTAGACTTTTTAAATACAAATCAGGATCTGTTTACTGAAAGACTTTATGAAGTTTTATTTGAGGTCGAGAGATCTCAAGGTTTTGAAAATGAACTTCAGAAGCGTAACATAAAATTTCAAAAGTTAGGTTCTGTACAAAAGATTTCGCATGGAACCAAGTTACTGAAACAAAAGTATCTAAATTCTTTTGAGGAGAAAGTTTAATGTCAAAATCATCTTGGAAAGATGAATGCGGAGTTTTTGGTATTTGGAATGATCCAGAAGCCTCAAGGCTTACTTATTTAGGGTTGTATGCACTTCAACATCGAGGCCAGGAGTCTGCGGGAATTGTGACGTTAGAAGGACGAAGAGAAACAGGATCTCATACGCACTATAAAGGACTCGGCCTTGTGCATGATGTTTTTTCTGAGGAAGTGCTTGATACCCTAAAAGGTGACGTTGCGATTGGACATGTGCGGTATTCAACGACAGGTAGTAATTTGCTAACCAATGCGCAGCCGCTGACAGCACGTTTGAGACGAAGCCAAGTTGCGATTGCACACAACGGGAATATTGTGAATGCGCATGTATTAAGAGAGAAACTCATTCAAGAGGGAGCCATTTTTCAAGGAACCAATGACACAGAAGTCCTACTTCATATGTTAGCACGGCGAGGTCATAAAAAATTTATGGAAGCGCTCCAAGAAAGCGTTGAGTTGCTTGAGGGAGCGTTTAGTTTGGTTTTCTTAACTCACAAAAAACTAATCGCTGTGAGAGATCCTCAGGGCTTTCGCCCTCTTGTCCTTGGAAAACGAAAAAGTGAGAGTGGGCAGTGGTCAACTGTTTTAGCAAGTGAGACGTGCGCATTTGATCTTATTGGCGCAAAGTTTATCCGTGAAATTGAGCCAGGTGAAATTTTTTGGGTTGATGATGAGGGAGAACATTCAATTCGAATGAATGTTTCTAAAAAATCTGCCAAATGTGTTTTTGAGCATGTTTATTTTTCCAGGCCAGATAGTGTTGTTTTTGGTCGAAGTGTTTATAATGTACGAAAAAACTTTGGGCGTGTCCTAGCCCGCGAGAGCCAAGTGGATGCAGATGTTGTTATTCCTGTACCAGATAGTGGTGTACCAGCAGCTCTTGGGTTTTCAGAAGAAAGTAAAATTCCTTTTGATATGGGTATTATCCGCAATCATTATGTAGGAAGAACATTTATTGAACCTAAACAATCGATTCGTTCTTTTGGGGTAAAAATTAAATTAAATCCGCAGTCAGAAGTGCTTAGAGGTAAAAGAGTAGTTGTTGTTGATGACTCTCTTGTGAGAGGGACAACTTCTAAAAAAATAATCCAACTGATTCGTCAGGCAGGGGCAACAGAAGTACATATGAAAATCGCTGCGCCACCAACAGTGAGTCCCTGTTTTTATGGTGTAGATACTCCTAAAAAATCTGAGCTCATTGCAAATGCAATGACCAAGGCCGACATTTGCGAGTTTATTGGTGCAAACTCTCTTGAGTATCTTTCAGAAAAAGGCCTCTATGAGAGTGTTCAAGGAAGTGAAGATGAATTCTGTGCAGCCTGCTTTAATAAAAATTATCCAACCGAACTTTACGGATTAGCAAAAGATTAAAGATTTGTGCTGGAATCTTCGCTGTAGTCTGGGTCGTAACCTTCAGATTCATCCTCTTGCGGGAGTTCACAGTTATAAGAAACTGTCACAAGATGTTTTCCATCTTGATTTTTACATCTTGAGAAGTTTTCTTTTTGTGAATCTTGAGCTCCAAGTGAAAGGCAGTTTGCTTTTGCAAGGAACAAAGCTTCTTTGCGTGCGCTTTCGCAGCTAGATCGTGAAGATCCTTCCTCATCAAATCCTGCAGCTGCAGATAGAGTACCAAGTGTTACAAGTGCCAAAATAATACGAATCATAGCAATCTCCTGAAGATCTAATAGGCAATATTGTGTCCTAGTTTATCTGGATTTTATGAGTTTTAAGGCTTTTGTAAGGGAATATTTTATATGTCAGAGACGTTTTATGTTACTCCAGAAGGCGCCTGCCGACTTTGTGGTGCAAGCTGC
>CAUJDY010000033.1 GCA_963169805.1 Bdellovibrionota bacterium
TTTTCGTTACGAGGAAAAGCTTTTTCGATAAATCTAGCTCCCCAATCTATGAGGGGATAAAAAATAATAGCTGATACAATATTTAAAAAAGTGTGAGCATTTGCTATGTCTCTAACAATTAAGTCAGAGGTTGGCAGTAAATGAACCACTGCTATATTGGTTAAGAAAAAGAATAATAAAAACGTACCTGTTTTATAGAAAAAATGAGCCCACGCCACTTGACGCCCAATATAGTTGGCTCCAACAGATGCCATTAAAGCTGTTGCAGTCGTCCCGACATTTGCACCATAAACCCAATACAAACTTTGCTCAAACGTCAACATTCCAGAGGCTGCTAAAGACATTGCGAGACCTATTGTAACTGCGCTGCTATGAACCAATGCTGTGAATAAAGCTGTCGCAACGCACGTTAAAAGTGGCCCCTCGTTTAAGTGCAAAAACATATCCTGAATAAAATCGTATTTTTTTAGGATGTCAGTTCCCATTCCCATAAGCTGCAGTCCAATGAACAACATTCCAAATCCCATAACTACGCCAGAAATGTTTTTAGAGATTGTTCGTTGTGCTACAAAATATGAAAAAAAGCCCATAATAAACATGAGCATTCCATAATCTACGATTTTGAAAGAGATCACCTGAACAGTAAAAGTACTCCCAACAGCTGTTCCCACAATAAGTGCCATTACTTGCTGTAAAGTAACCACTCGCGCCGATCCTAAACCAACAAGCATACTTGTAACGGCACCTGAACTTTGCAAAAAAATTGTCAGGAAAATTCCTACCACAATCGCTAAATATTTTTTTCCTGAAATATGTCTAAATAATTCACGAATTTTGTTAGCAGCAATTTTTTGAAGATGATCTGATACTAGACTCATTCCATACATGAAAAAAGCCAGTCCACCAAAAAGTAATGCTAGCGCATTATAACTCTCAAAACCCATTTAGTTATTTTAGTACTGCCAACCCCATTGTTACCAGTGAAAAACCGATCGATTTCTGAAAATTTGATCAACACCCCCGATAACTGTTACAAAAGGGGTAAACTTTTCCTCTTTCAGTTTAAGAATGTTGTATATTCACCTCTTTAGAGGGGCACGCATGATGAACGTTAGGATTTTTGTATTGCTGGCATTTTGGGCAAACTGCCTTTATGCAAACTTACCCCCTATCCAAAGTCCGTACATGCCCTTCATCGACTACAAAATTCAAAAAGCTACCAGTGGCGCACGAATGAGACTTCTAGACCTCAATGAGGCTCTTGCCCGATTGATTGTCGCAAAGAATTTCTATAGAGGTTTCAGCCAAATTAAATGGAGAAATGAATTTATTGACCGCGAGACGTTCCAACAAGAACTTGAAAAAATAGAAGAAGAACTATTCCGCGCTCAGCTTATAGAACTCGGAATTAACAAAGAAGAACACTCCGGAAAACCCTCAAACTTTGAAGTTATATCTTTATTTGATGAAATCAATCTCCTCAAGAAATTACTGTTTGAGCTTGAGGCTCTTATATACGAGAGAGATCTTTTATACCTAGAAATAACAACAGAAGTACAAGAAAACCTTCAAAAAAAATTACAACTTAGAGAAATATCCTCTGCAATTCCGGAGAATATTAAAGCAATAGAATCTCGAGTTCATATTTTAAAAGTTAAAATTGATCGTATCTTACCATGGGCCTTTGTAGACTCAAAGCTTTTAGCAACGATGGAGCTTTTAAAAACTCAATACAACGAGTTTTTGCTTCTCATTGGATTAGAAAAAATAGATAGGCTGAGATCTCAAGTTCCCTCTGGTTTATTTAAATTTTTTTCTAAAACACAAATTGTCATATCTAAACCGCTCATCCCACAGGCGATCGACTCTCTTTACCTCGAATTTGAGCTTAACATACCCTCAGAGAAAAACTTGAATGCAAAGGACAGAATTTCAAATTTTGAGTCCACTCTCAAACAACTCAAAGGGCCAACCTATTCGAGCATAGAAATCAATTTTCAACCGCAGAACGGCTTCCAAGAAGCAGCTTACTATTACGCAAGAGTTCGCCATGCACCAGTTATACAAGCTCTTTATAAAATTCAAAATCGTGATGACTTGAGAGAATTTCAAGAACTTGTCTTAGCGTACCAAGAAAAAGAAATTGAACTTCCACAGTACTTTCGCTCCGTGCATGCAATAGGACGTGAACTGAATTTTTGTGCCCGCTACTTTTTATAGAATTGAATTTACAAATTCCTGTGCATCAAAGGGTCTGAGATCTTCTACTTTTTCCCCAACGCCAATCAATTTAATATCTAAATTTAAATCTGTTGCTACCCCTAATGCGACTCCGCCCTTTGCAGTGCCATCCATTTTCGTTAGAATAACGCCCGTTACGCCCAAAGCTTGATTAAACTCTTGTGCTTGTATCAAAGCATTTTGCCCCGAATTTGCATCTAAAACTAATAAGACCTCGTGTGGACATCCTGGCAACGCTTTGTCCATTACTCTCTTTACTTTTTTAAGCTCCTCCATCAAGTGAACCTGAGTATGTAATCGCCCTGCCGTATCCACAATTAAGATATCAACATCTTGTTGAAGTGCAGATTTTACGGCATCAAATGCTACGCCACTTGGATTATCAACACCCTCAGGTGAGAAAAAGATAACTTGAGATCTATCCGCCCAAGTTTTGAGTTGCTCTTTGGCTGCTGCACGAAAAGTATCACCAGCCGCCACCATAACTTTTAAATTTTGAGATACTAGCTTATGACAAAGCTTACCAATGGTTGTTGTTTTGCCCGCGCCGTTCACTCCAATTATCATCCAAACTTCAAGCTTTTTAGGTTTCCCTTCGAGCGCTCTTAGCTCTGACGAGTTATCTTTAAACAAACTGAGCATTTCATTTCTAAGAAGACTTTGCAAAATGTCACTTGTAACGTGCTCTTGCCCCTGAAGCTGATCTTGAATTTGAGACATTAATTTTTGTACAGTTTTGGGACCTAAATCTGACGTATACAGAATTTCCTCAATTTGCTCAAGCTCAGTACTGTTTAGCTTACTTTCTGATTGAAAAACCCCTTTGAGGCGCCCCCAAAAGCTACTTTGTGTGTTTTTGAGAGCCTCTTCGAGAGTGACAAACCGCTCCACTTGTACTGTTGTTTTTGATGGGCTCGGCACCTCGCGTGGAAGTTTTTGTTCGTGTGCGGGGGCTTCGATTTTATTATTGTGGCTAGCGGATTTACGAGAGCGAAAATACACGACAACTGCTGTTCCTAAAGCGGACAACATCACCAGACCAGCAACACCTAATTCTATCCACTCGTAACCCATGAAAACCTCTAATATATTGATTGTTTTAAGCAGCCCTATGGTATACAAAATTACTGAATAACTTATCAAGTTTAAATATCATTTTGCAGGATTAATTATATGAAAGTCATTGAGCATATTCAGAAAGCAAAAGAGCCTCTTTTTTCTTATGAAATTATTCCGCCAGTACGTGGCAGTTCAGTTAGGTCTGTTATTGATATGGTGGAGCACCTTGTACCACTCAATCCACCGTGGATTGATGTCACATCTCACGCATCAACTGCCTATTATCACGAGACTGCAGATGGAAAACTTGAGCGCAGAACAATTCGTAAAAGACCTGGCTCTCTTGGCATTTGTGGAATTATACAAAATCGATTCAAAATAGATACTGTTGCCCATATGCTTTGCCTGGGTTTTACTAAAGAAGAAACAGAAGATGCTCTGATTGAATTAAACTACCTTGGTATTGAGAATATTTTAGCTCTCCGCGGGGATTCTCCAAACTTTCAAAAAGAAAAACTCAAAACAAAGGCATCTAACCAATTTGCATCCGAACTCGTCACTCAGATTTCCAATTTAAGAAAAGGTGTGTTTTTGGAAGATATCAGCGAAAGCTCGTCTCTTGATTTTGGAATTGGAGTCTCCGGCTACCCGGAAAAACATTTTGAAGCTCCAAATATGAAAACAGATATCCAGTACCTTAAGCAAAAAGTTGATGCCGGCGCCGATTACATCATGACACAAATGTTTTTCAATAATCAGAAGTATTATGATTTTGTTAAACTTTGTAGAGATGCCGGAATTAACTGCCCCATTATTCCAGGACTGAAAGTCTTAAAAAGCGCATCGCAACTCAAAACACTTCCTAAGAATTTTTATATAGATATTCCAGAAGAACTTTCAGAAGAGATCTTAAAAAATCCAAATCATGCAGAAGAAATTGGAAAAAAATGGGCAGCGTTTCAAACTGGCGATCTTTTAAGATCCGGAGTTCCATATGTTCATTTTTACGTCATGAATGATACAAAAAATATCGTAGACATAGTAAAAGGGTTTCAAAAGTAATGCTAAAAAAATCTCAGCTATTGATTGAACTAGAATCTATTCTTCAAAAAAGACTTCTCATCTTAGATGGAGCAATGGGCTCTGTAATACAGACTTATAAACTTAAGGAAGAAGATTTTCGCAAAGGATATTTTGAAAATCACCCAAAAGATCTTAAGGGTAATAATGATCTTCTCTGTTTAACACGACCTGATCTTATTGAAGAAATTCATTACGACTATCTTCAAGCCGGGGCCGATATAATTGAAACCAATACTTTTAATGGCACACGTATTGCTCAAGCCGAGTATGGACTGAGTGAGTATGCAGAACAAATTAATATTGCTGCTGTTAAAGTAGCCAAAAAAGCTTGCGATAGATACTTTAAAGAAACGGGCAAAAAATGTTACGTTGCAGGCGCACTAGGCCCTACAAATAAAACAGCATCATTATCTCCTGATGTTAATAACCCCGGATACAGAGCAATAACATTTGATGAACTTGCTCAGAATTATTACGAGGAGGCGCGAGCTCTTTTTAACTCTGGCGCAGATATCCTTCTGCCTGAAACAACGTTTGATACACTTAACCTTAAAGCATCTCTCTTTGGTATCCAAAAACTTCAAGAAGAAATTGGCGAAAAAATACCAGTTATGATTTCTGTGACCATTACAGATCTTTCTGGACGCACACTTTCAGGACAGACGGTAGAAGCTTTTTGGAATTCTGTTAGACATGTGAGCCCCCTATCTGTTGGCATCAACTGTGCGCTTGGCGCAAAAGAAATGCGTCCATTCATTCAAGAACTTTCTAGAATTGCTGATTGTTATATTAGTTGTTATCCCAATGCAGGACTTCCAAACCCCCTTGCACCTACTGGATATGACGAAACACCTGAGAGTATTAGCTCTACACTTCTAGAGTTTGCACAAAGTGGTTTTTTAAATATCGTAGGGGGATGTTGCGGAACAACACCTCCACATATCAAAGCAATTGCGGATACTGTCAAAAATGAAAAACCAAGAACTCTCCCCTCTATGCCTGTTAAAACACGTCTTTCTGGCCTTGAACCACTGAATCTTTCTTCGATTGGGGAAAGATCTTTTATTATGGTTGGTGAAAGAACAAATGTAACAGGATCTCCAAAATTTCTTGCACTTATAAAAGAAAATAAATTTGAAGAAGCCGTATCGATTGCGCGCCAACAAGTTGAAAACGGAGCCAACATAATAGACATCAATTTTGATGAGGCAATGCTAGATGGTGCAAAATCAATGACTTTATTCTTGAATCTTGTATCAAGTGATCCCGAAATCGCTCGCGTTCCAATTATGATTGATAGCTCTAAGTGGGAAGTTCTTGAAGAAGGCTTAAAGTGTCTACAAGGAAAAGGAATTGTGAACTCCATCTCGCTCAAAGATGGAGAAAAAGAGTTTTTAAATAAAGCACGAACCATCCAAAAATATGGAGCAGCTGCAGTTGTTATGGCTTTTGACGAAAATGGCCAAGCAAGCACAAAAGAAGAAAAAATTAGAATTTGTAAACGAGCCTATGATCTTTTAGTTGGAATCGGATTTCCTGCGGAAGACATTATTTTTGATCCTAATGTATTAACAATCTCAACTGGAATGGAAGAGCACAACTCCTATGCTATGGAGTTTATTAATGCACTTTCTGAAATTAAAAAGCTTTGTCCTTATGCCCTGACATCTGGTGGAGTCTCGAATCTCTCTTTTTCTTTTAGAGGTAATAATCTTGTGCGCGAAGCACTTCATACAGTATTTTTATATCACGCCATTAAAAGTGGACTTGATATGGCTATTGTAAATGCCGGCATGCTTGGTGTGTACGAAGAAATTGACCCTGTCTTACGCGAAAAATGTGAAAAGGCTATCTTAAATGTATCGCCCCAAGCTCACGAGGACCTGATTGAATACGCACAGACTGTTCAAGAAACAAAAGAAAAAGTCAAAAGTCAGAACAATCTTGTCTGGAGAGAGTGGAATTTAGAAGATCGCATCTCTCATGCACTTGTAAAAGGCATAGAAGAGTTTATCGAAACTGATACAGCAGAGGCTTTAATAAAATACAAAACCCCTCTCTCTGTAATTGAAGGCCCACTTATGGGTGGAATGAAAGTTGTGGGAGATTTGTTTGGCTCGGGAAAAATGTTTTTACCCCAAGTGGTTAAGAGCGCGCGAGTTATGAAAAAATCGGTTCGATATTTAGAACCTTACATGGAAGAAGAAAAGAAGAAATCGCAAAAACAAAATCAGGGCAAGTTTCTAATCGCCACCGTCAAGGGCGATGTACACGATATTGGAAAAAATATTGTATCTGTTGTTCTAGCATGCAACGGCTATGAGGTGATTGATCTTGGAGTTATGGTTTCTGTTCAGAAAATTATAGATGAAGCTCTAAAGCAGAATGTTGATATGATTGGCCTTTCAGGGCTAATCACACCTTCTTTAGATGAAATGATTTTTAATCTGCAAGAATTTGAAAGACAGAACATCAAGCTTCCCGTTTTAATTGGCGGCGCCACAACCTCTAAAATTCATACTGCAGTCAAAATGGATCAGCACTACAGCCAAGCTGTAGCTCATGTATCCGACGCATCCCTTGTTATAGAAGTTTGCTCGCAGCTCATGAATCCGAAAAATAAAGATGCCTACAAAGATAAACTAAAATCTTCTTACTCTAACATTAGAGAAGAGTACTTAAGTAAATTAGATGATAAATCTACTTTTGTTCCATTTGATGAAGCACAAAAGAAGAAATTTAAGACAAACTGGTCAAAAGAGTTAATAGCGACACCTTCTCAACTAGGTGTATTTACACGTAGCTTTAATTTGCAAGAAATCATACCCTATATTGATTGGTCGCCATTTTTCTGGGCTTGGGATCTCAAAGGTGTATTCCCCAAAATATTGGAATCCGAAAAATATGGAGTCGAAGCAAAAAAACTATATCAAGATGCTTTAAATATTTTAAAAGATCCAGAGTTCATAAGAAGAGTACAACCTAAGGCAGTTTGGGGACTTTGGAAAGCGAACTCGGTTGGCGAATCTGTAGAAGTCTATAACTCAAATGGAAGGACTCTTGAGACTTTAGAGTTCCTAAGACAACAAAGAGATAAAGAAAGTATTCAAGGGCAGTTTTTATCTTTAAGCGATTTTATTGCACCAAAGGAAACTCAGCTCACTGATTATATTGGGGCTTTTGTAGTAACTGCCGGAGCCGAAGTTGATGTTTACGCAAAAGAATTTGAAGATAAATTAGATGATTATAAATCAATTCTTATCAAAGCAGTTGGAGATCGACTTGTAGAAGGATTAGCCGAATTACTACATAAAATTGTTAGAGACGATGCAGGCTTTGGTAAAACTGAAAACTTAAGTATCTCAGAGGTTATTGCAGAAAAATATCGTGGCATTAGACCTGCTCCTGGGTATCCAGCATGCCCAGACCACACTGAAAAATTAAAAATCTGGAAACTGCTAGATGCTGATAACGTAGTTGGAGCACAGCTAACCGAAAACTTTGCAATGAGCCCGGCATCTACAATTTCAGGTTATTATTTTAACCACCCAGAAGCGCGATACTTCCATGTGGGCAAAGTGGGGGAAGATCAGTTAAGTGCCTACAAGGAACGTAAAAAACTGCCGGAAGATTTTCTAAGAAAATTTTTGGCAGGAAATACGTTTTAAGGTTTAGCATTAAAATTTTACCTCTAAAGTTTCAGATTGCAATCTCCTGCAATTCTTTTTTAGATTTACTTACAGGTTTCTTGCGTGATGGACCATTATGTTTTGCTCCCCAGTCCGCCATCATATCTAATATCGGAAGAAGCGTCTTACAGTATGTTGATAGTGAATACTCGACTCGAGGCGGGACCTCAGGATATACTTTACGATGAACAAGGCCGTCAGCTTCTAACTCTTTGAGCTGTTGCGAGAGCATTCGCTCTGTAATGTCTCCAATCTCGCGTCGAAGCTCGGCAAATCTTTTAGTGCCTGTTTTAAGATGGTACAGGATTACGATTTTCCATTTTCCACCTATTGCTCGAGCGGTAATTTTCACCGGACAGTACGATTTTTTCTCCACTCATAACTCCTGGATTAGACTTCATATTTTTCTATACTTACATTTTAGATAGTACCTACAAAAATTGTAGGTACTTCTCAAAGTTATATACTAACGCTAAGATCAAATCCAGTGATTTTAGAAAGGATTCCCAAATGAATAAGACAGACATCCAAACTGCATTAAATTGGAGATATGCTACAAAAAGCTTTGATAATACAAAAAAAATATCTAAAGAAGACTGGAGGCTATTAGAAGAAAGCTTAGTTAAAAGCCCCTCCTCATTTGGATTACAACCTTGGAAGTTTTTGATTATTCAAAATCCAGAGCTTCGAGAAAAGCTCAAACCTGCAACATGGGGGCAATCACAAGTCACCGATAGCTCACACTTTGTTGTTTTAACAACTCTGGACAAACTCAATATCGATTACGTGGACACTTATCTAAAACGAATTGCAGAGGTTCGAGGAGTCTCACTCGAGTCCTTGGATGGATACAGAAAGGGTATTATTGGAAATTTGATAGATGGCCCTAGAGCGCCCACTGTACGCCACTGGGCTGATAGACAAGCCTACATTGCAATGGGCTTCTTAATGGAAACAGCGGCACTTCTTGGAATCGACGCATGCCCAATTGAGGGGTTAGAGCCCGATAAGTATGATGAAATTTTAAATCTCAAAGGAAGTGGCTACCACACGATAGCTGCCGTAGCACTTGGCTATAGAAATCAAAACGACAAGTATGCTTCAGCAAAAAAAGTAAGATTCCCTGCTGAGTCTGTTGTGAAGTATCTGGAATAGACAATTAATCCTTTATAACACTATCCAGGTGATTTCTAAATCTTTCTAGGAGTGTAGATTTATTTTTCTGCTTCTCGTTCCATTTCTCAACGACAGGGCCGATACACTCGAGTCTTGCAGTTAGGGTTGGGATCATCTTACATTTGCTAAGTGATAGGGACGTTCCCAGCCCAACATCTTTAACGTCGCGTAAATTATAAATACAAGAAAGAATATTCTTCATATTTAGAGTCCGCGATGAAATTATCGGATTAATCATAGTAGAAAGAACAGTTCGACTTTGACAAAGTTTTAAATACTCCAGATCAAACTTTGCGCCTGCTATTGCGACAACATATAAATGGGTGTTCTGCAGAGCTATTCCAGTTTCTCCTACAAGATGATTTAAAATATGTTTAAATGTCTTACTCTCAACACTACGATTTGCTGCATTTAGCAGAATTGCACGGGCTGTTTCTCTATAGTTTCTTGAAATATCTATAGCAAAATCCAATACATCTTTATTAATTGTAACTCCAGCAAGATCATGTACACACATATCTCCAAACATACTGTTCCAATAAAAAGTACCCACAAAGTGACGATCACAAAGCTCTTTAGTAAAGACTGGATTATTAAGTGTAACGTAAGGGTCTCCGCTCATTTCATGATAAATTTGAGCATATAAACTACACTGAACAAATATTAATACTAAAAATAGCTGTTTAAACGATCGCATTTTGACTCCTCAGTAATAAGAGTTGCGCATCTTAGCACAACTTAGAGCCGAAAAACATACGAGGTGTTTTCAATCCACTTTGAACCTATATTTGGAATAGTTAGTATATACTTGCAAAATTTTAACATGCGAATTTCAGGCGTATTCCAACTGAATACACCTATTACTTTTTCACTTTATATTTTTTATATTTAATCTAGCAAATTTAACTCAACATTAAACCGTAACAGTAGCTTTAGCTTGCTCAAGAGATACCGATACCATTTTCGATACACCCTTCTCCTGCATTGTCACACCATAAAGTTTCTCATTAATCTCCATCGTATTCTTATTGTGAGTAACGATGATAATTTGAGA
>CAUJDY010000034.1 GCA_963169805.1 Bdellovibrionota bacterium
AGCCTTGTTAGGAATTCTAATGATGATTCCATTGCGATGGGCGTTGATTGTTAAAAATCACGGTAAGCTTCCCTATCCAGAAGGAACTGCGTGTGCAGAGGTTTTAATTAGCGGAGAAAAGGGTGGAACAACTGCAAAGACCGTGTTTACGGGTTTCTTTTTAGGTTTGGCTTACAAATTTCTGAATATTGGTTCAAAGTTATGGGTAGAGGCTCCAACAAAAGTCTTTAATTGGTACAAAGGCTCTTATTTTGCTACAGAAGTCTCCCCAGAGTTACTTGGTGTGGGATATATTATAGGCCCTCGAATTGCAGCAATTACTATTGCCGGTGGGGTCTTATCTGCGTTTGTTTTGAGTCCTGCTATTATGCTTTTTGGATCTCAACTCACAACTCCACTTTTTCCTGCCACAAAGTTAATTAGTGAAATGTCTGTACATGAAATTTGGAAAAACTATGTTTTATACATTGGTGCAGGTGCCGTAGCTGCTGGGGGCATAATCTCATTGATTCAAAGTTTACCAACTATTTGGGGATCTCTTGTTGCGGGTCTATCGAATTTGAAGCTAGGAGGAGATAAATCAAGTGCATCTTCTCGCGTAAATAGAGATCTTCCTATGATTTATGTTTTGGTAGGAGTGATCCTTTTAGTTCTGGCTATTTGGATGGCGCCACCATTAAAAATGAATTTGCTTGGAGCTCTACTGATAGTGATATTTGGATTTTTGTTTGTTACGGTCTCTTCTCGTATTGCTGGTGAGATTGGAACCTCTTCAAATCCAATATCTGGAATGACTGTTGCGACATTACTACTGACATGTTTAATTTTCTTTTTGATGGGATGGGTCGGCGCTGATTATAGAGTAACAGCTCTTTGTGTTGCAGGTGTTGTTTGTATTGCAGCCGCGTTAGCTGGTGCAACATCTCAAGATCTTAAGACGGGTTTTTTGGTAGGAGCAACACCGAAGGCACAACAAGTTGCAATTTTAATTGGTGCAACGGCATCAGCAGCAGTAATTGGATATACACTTATTTTGCTAAATGATGCTTCAACGATTTATTCGAAAAGAGAGTATGCGGATGTTACGATTGATTCTTCGCTTCTAGTAAAAAAAGAGCATGTAAAGGGGCCTGAGGGCAAAAATGACTCCGCAGAGTATTTTTCTGTCCACTTAACTCAACCTCAAGGTAGTGCGCCTGCTGGCAAGTATCTCGTAACAGAGCAGGGTAAAATTGCATATTTAGTGGATCCAGGTATTAATGGAGCATTAAAAACTCGCGATGATGGAACTTCTGTTCAAAAATACGACGCACCTAAAGCAATGTTAATGTCTCTCATTATAGATGGAATCATGTCACAAAAGCTTCCATGGGGATTAGTTTTGATTGGAGCGTTTATAGCTCTTGTTTTGCATCTCTGCGGTATCTCCGTGCTGCCATTTGCTGTAGGTGTCTATCTACCAATTTCTGTTAGTGCTCCAATCTTTTTTGGTGGTGCTGTTCGTTGGTTTGTAGATAAGTCCTCACGTCAACAGAGTTCTGAGGAATCGGATTCATCACCAGGTGTATTGCTGTCTTCAGGATTAATAGCTGGCGGGGCAATAGCAGGGATAGGAATTGCATTGAGCTCTTTGAACGAAAACTTCCTAAAAACCATCGATATGAGTGTCGTGTTCCATGGTCAAGATACATTTGCGTACACAGTCTTTGGTTCTATGATGTTGTTTTTATATTTAGTCGGAACTAAAAAAATACTTAAATAGTGGGTTTTACATACTTCAAGTAATGCTTTAACTCAGAAATACTCTCACGGATGTCGTCGACAGCTCTGTGAGAGTTCCTTTTTTGAAACTCAATATTAAATTTATTCTTCATAACGAGCTTCCAAGAAGTCACATCAAGAGTTCTATAGTGTAAGTGTTTGCTGAACTTCTTGAAGTAAGTATTTAAAAACATTCGGTCGTGGTTTACAGAATTGCCTGCAAGAATAACTTTTTCTTGGCCAAAGTGTTTTCGGGCTAATTCTGTTAAGTCTTCTTCAACTCTTTCTGGTGATAATCCGTTTGGTATCTTTGCAATCAGACCGGATGCCCCATGAGTTTTTCTATTCCAGTCATCCATTTGGTCAATATACTTTTGGTCCTGCTTTACAACTGCATGATAGGATTCAAGTTCATTTAAATCAAAATCTGTAATAACGGCAGCAGCTTCAATAATAACATTTGTCTCTATTTCAAGACCAGACATCTCTAAATCTACCCAGAATAACCGGCTCATGTATCCTCGCTATTTATTAACACCTTCGAATCTACTCTTTGGAAAAAATAATGCAACTTGAAAGAATCTCTCATTTTATTTATCATTTTATGCACGAAGTTATTTTTTGTGTAACTCATATACCAGGGATGTTGTGTGAAGCTATTAGTGTTTTTTTGTCTTCTTATTTTTATGAGATCGCATGCGAATGAGCTTAGATATTGTACAGAGAGTTTGCCTCTACTGTTGAATCCGCAAAAAGCATCAGATTCGAAAACCTTTTAAGTCACAAGGTCTATCTATGGACGTATAGTCGATTTAAAACGAGGCTGAGTTGATATTGAGCCGTCGTTAGCAGAAAAATGGACAATATCCCCCGATAATCTTACGTACACGTTTTTTCTGAGAAAAAATGTTTCATTTCATGAAAATATTTTTTTTACTCCATCA
>CAUJDY010000035.1 GCA_963169805.1 Bdellovibrionota bacterium
ACATTTGCAGTTTCTGGTTGGTAATAATCCAGACCGAGGTGCTTAGCACCTCTTCTTTTGTGCTAACATTCAAAACCGAAGCATACGCTTCGGTTTTGTTTTTTCTACTGGCGATTTTCAAATTTCTTAATTTTTTCTAAACGCCTTTTATGATGCTCATTTTCACTAAACCTGACTGCTAAAAACTCATCTACAATTTTCAATGCTAAATTTGAATCCACAACTTTTTCACCAAGAACTAAAACATTTAAATCATCATGCTCAACACCTTGTCTGGCAGAATATAAATCATGAACAACACTTGCTCTGACGCCTGAAAATTTATTTGCAGCAATGGCCATTCCTATACCACTACCACATATCAGAATTCCTTTTTTAATCTTTTTCTGCTGAAGAGCATTCGAGACTTTTTCTGCGTAGTCAGGGTAATCCACTTTTTCGTCTGTTGTGACTCCAAAATCGTATATGGCTATTTTTTTAGAGGAAAGATGTTTTAATATTTGTTCTTTCAACTTCTTGCCCGCATGATCTGAGGCAATACCAAGATCTTGAGCATTCGAAAAAGACATCATAATAAAAATTATTACTAAACAGAATTTCATAGATCTCCAAAATGAATTTGTCTTTTATTGTACAAATCTTCATTTTTAATTTTAAAATGTGAGGCGAATCTTTCTGCTAGAGCCGTAATTGTAAGACTTGGATTAACCCCTAAATTAACAGGAATCACACTTCCATCACAAACATAAAGGCCTTTATATCCAAAAACCTGATGGTGAGAGTCTACAACACCGGACTCTCTGCTCTCCCCCATAGGACATCCACCTAAAATATGTGCAGTCGCAGGAGTTTGTAGCAAGACTTCTGAGAAAACATTTTGTGGCTCGCCATGAATAATTTGAGATGTCATTTGAGCAGCAGACTGAGCCACTGGTATAAAGCTAGGAATAGAATTTCCCTCAGATTCACCTGTGAGAAAAAATTTACCCATTTTAAGACGCATCTTAACATCAACAGATTGCATCACTAAAAGTATCACAGTTTGTTTGGCCCAATCTTTGAGTGTATACAGCCTTAAAAACTGAGGAAGTCTCTTGAAAATTTGAATGGCAAGCTTTAACGGCCGAGTCCACTTTGTCCCATTGTCTGTCAGAGGAACTGCTAATAAGCGCATCACATCACTTCCTCGCGGATAACGGACTGCTTCTATTTTTGTAGATGCATCTGGATGAAATGCAGATCCAATTGCTATGCCTTTTGAAAGATCTCGGTGAGATTCAAAAGATGTAGCACCTAATAAACTTTCCCCATTGGTTCGCACCACTGTTCCTAGTGAATCTGAAATATTAGGAAGTGTTTTATATTTTTCCTTATTTCTAAATAAGATATCAACTGTTCCTATAACGCCTGCACTTAAAATGACATTATGAGCATACACTTTCTTTTTCCGACTCAATAAAGACGTCGTTTTATGAATTGTAACTGCATAAGCACCGTCTGATTCTTGACAAATTTCTGATACTTTTTGCTCAGGAAGAATTTCTGCTCCCCATTTTTCTGCAAAATAAAGATAGTTTTTATCGAGAGTATTTTTAGCCCCCACACGACAACCAATCATGCAAGCACCACAACCCGTGCAACCAACCCTTTCAGGCCCAGCACCAGAAAAATAGGGATCTTTGTGTTTTTGACCACTTTTACCAAAATAGATTCCGACATCTGTGGGATGATATGAGTCACCAAACCCCATACGCTCTGCAAGCTCTTTTAAAACATGGTCAGACTCCTCTAGAATTTTATTAGTAGTCACACCCAACATTTTTTTTGCAGTTTGGTAATGTGGCTTTAATTCATCTTTCCAATTCTTTTTACCAGGCCACTGATCAAAAACCTCTGATTGCGGCTCCATGAGCGTATTAGCGTAAACTAAACTTCCACCACCGACTCCAGAACCGTGCAGAACTAAAACCCCTTTAAGAAGACTTAGTTGTTGAATACCGAAACATTTTAAAATTGGTGCCCACAAAAACTTAAAAACATTCCAATTCGATTTTGGAAAATCCGTTGTTTGGTATCTCTTACCTTTTTCTAATACAAGAACCTTATAACCCTTTTGAGAGAGTCTCATCGCAGAAACACTCCCTCCAAACCCACTCCCCACCACCACAAAATCATAAGGTACCAGGTCGCTTTTCCGAATTGTGCGGGTTAATTTTGATTTGAAGGGTAAGAATTTCCAGTTCATAAATTATCTTTACTTAGTTACGACTCATACAAAGATAAATCCAATTAACTTGAAGCAGATACAAAAGAGCTACACCTACATCACAAGGTCAGAGGCCCCACTGCTTAACTTTCTTACTGGAACTTTGCTTTGAGCGTTTGAATTTGTCTTAGCACAGCCTTGATGTCTGATAATGTCTCAGAAAAAACAAGTGAATTATCCACTGTGTCTTTTTCTTTTTTAGCCTCAGACTTTAATTTTCGAAGTGCTTTGCGTGCTCCTTCTATAGAAAAACGATCTCGGTACAATAGTTTTTTAATAAAAAAAGCCGTTTCTACATCCTTACGTGAATACATTCTTTGGTTTTGGTTTGATTTTTTTGGTTTGAGAGCATCAAACTCTGTCTCCCAATACCTTAAAACATACGGCTTTATACCCAAAAGATCAGCAACATCACCTATTTTAAAAGCCATTTTATCAGGAATTTGTGAAAGGCTTTTCTTGAGTTCTTCATCAAAAAACTGAGCTTGCTCAACGTTTTCCGATGCTTCTTGCACACTCGCTTCTGGAGCACCGAACTCAATTACTTCTTCAGACATAACCACTCCTTGGTTTAATCTTCTTTAATCTGAGAAATGTCTTCCCCATTTAAAATTGCTTTTAGAACCTGGCTTGGTCTAAACGTTAAAACCCGTCTTGCACTAATTGTAATTTGGTCGCCTGTTTGAGGGTTACGTCCAACTCTTTGTTTTTTCTCTCTAACGATAAAATTACCAAACCCAGAGATCTTTACCTTCTCCCCATTTTCAAGTTTAGTTTTAAGAGTATTGAAAACTAATTCAACAAGCTCAGACGCTTCTTTTTTAGAAAACCCTAACTTTTGATACACACGCTCCACGATGTCTGCTTTTGTCATTGTAGAACCTGTTACGTTATGTCCCCCCACGACTACCTCCTGTTGGAACGGCTTAATAAAAGGCTATCAAGTTATTGAAAACTTTCAATATTTTTTATCTCACAGAAATTGAATACTTTTGACTTACTGAGTCAATTACTATCTTATCTAACTTTTGAAGATCCTCATCTGTGAGCGTTTTCTCCATATCCTGATAGATCAAACGATAGGCAACAGATTTATCTGTGTCCTTTAAATTCCCGCCTTCAAACACATCAAAAATGAGAACTGACTTAAGCTGTGCACCCGCTGCCTTTTGCATATCTGCAATAATGTCTCCAGCTTTTAGAGTTTTTGGCATCACAAAAGCCAAATCTCTCTCAACCATTGGAAATTTTGAAATAGACTTTGTTCTATACTTACGAGGCTGCCCTTTGAGTAACTGCTCTAAATTCAACTCACAGTATACAACAGGAACGCGAACTTTCTCTTCTTCCAATAAAACAGGATGAACACATCCTAAAAATCCAACCACTTTACCTTCGACTTTAAGAGATGCAGTTTGCCCTGGGTGCAGAAAAGAAACTGCTTCGAGAGCTTCAAACTTATAACTCTTTATTAATAAGGATTTAAGAAGATCTTCCACAACTGTTTTTGTCTCAAAAAATAGCGAGGCATTGTTTGAACTCCACAAACTTTGTGGCTGCCCCCAGCTTATAAATGCTAAGCTTGAATTCTGGGAGAATTCGTCTCCTTGAGAGTCAAAAACATATCCAAGCTCATACACACGGCCTACATTCAACGTATGGCGGACATTGTGCAAACAACTTTGCATAAGACCTGTAAATAAGCTCTGCCTCATCACATTGAGTTCATCTGAAAGTGGATTTTGAATACGAACTGGCTCACCTTTAAAAACAAACCCCGATAAATTCTGAGCACTTTGAATCCATTTCTTTTGAAGTGCATCAGATACAAACGAAAACGTAAAGGCTTCAGAAAAACCTTCGGCTCTCATAAATTGATGAACTTTTTGTTGAAGCAAATACTCCTGAGAGTGAGGAGTTGGAGAAGATCCAAGTGTTGGTAGCTTTTCAGGAATGTGCTCAAATCCGTTGAGTCTTGCATACTCCTCAATTAAATCTTCTTTGATCACCAGATCAGGTCGATACAACGGAGCTATCACTCGAAATTTCGAACCAACTACACTAACATCACAACCTAAACGTTTCATCCAAGACGTAAATTTTTGAGGTTCAACAGTATGCCCCAATCGTTCTTCGACTTGGGCAATTTGAATATCAATGACTTTTTGTTCAACTGGATTTGGGTTGCTGTCGTGTTGATCTCCATAAGCTGTTCCACCAGCCAACTCTAGTATTAATTCAACCGCGCGATTAGCTGCACGCAACGTATTTGAAGGATCTATACCTCGTGAAAATCTATAAGCTGACTCTGTTTGGATTCCATGTTGGCGAGCTGTTTTACGAACACTTTCCATCGTAAAATAAGCAGCTTCTAAAAAAACATTTGTTGTATCATCTTGAATTCCTGAATTTTGTCCACCTACAACTCCAGCAATTCCCACTGAACGTTCAGCATCACGAATCATTAATTCTGTACCAGACAAAGTAAGCTCAGTCCCATCGAGCGTTTTAAACTTCTCACCAGGCTTTGCCTTTGAAACGATAATTTTATTTCCCTTGATTTCTCGAGCATCGTAGGCGTGCATTGGCTGGCCGAGCTCTAGCATGACGTAATTGGTAACATCCACAAGATTGTTAATTGAATTCATACCAGAGGCTTCCAAACGACGCTTCATCCACTCCGGACTTGGCCCCACACGAACACCTTCAATGTATGTTCCTGTAAATCGAGGACATAATTCTGTATCTTGAACATCTAAAGCCACTTTTGATTTTGTTGAGCCTACAAATGAAATACTTGGCTCTTTAATTTTAAGAGGGCGATCCAGCAAACATGCAATCTCACGCGCTAACCCCCAGTGACTCAAACAGTCCGCACGATTTGGAGTGACTTTAAGTTCCATTACAACATCATCAAATCCCATATACTCAGCAAATGGCTGCCCGATTTGCGATGTTGCAGGAAGAATCATGATTCCTTCAGATTCTTGAGAAAGCCCTAATTCTTTTTCAGAACATAGCATTCCCTGCGACTCTACATTTCTAATTTTAGAAAGCTTGATTTCAAAATTACCAGGCAACACAGCTCCTGGCAGGGCGACTACAACACGATCTCCAGCTTTGTGGTTTTTGGCTCCACATACAATCTGGTGAACTTTCCCTTCCCCTGTTGTAACTTGGCAAAGAGTGAGCCGGTCTGCATTGGGATGTTGCCCTCTCTCTAAAATATGTCCAATGACAACGTTTTTGAATTGCACAGCTTTATTTTCAATTGCCTCAACTTCCAGACCTTTATTGGTCAAAAGGTCTGCAATTTTTTCTGGAGCTACATCTTGAACATCAACAAAATCATTTATCCACTTTAAAGAAATCTTCATAAGAACTGCTCCAAAAATCGAATGTCATTCTGTGCAAAAAGACGAATATCCTCTACACCATATTTAATAATGGCCATGCGCTCTATTCCAAACCCAAAAGCAAAGCCTTGCCACTCATCAGGATTTAACCCAGCCGCTCTTAATACATTCGGGTGTACGAGTCCACAACCACCCAACTCAATCCAACCAGATTGCTTGCACATCCGACACCCCTTGCCACTGCAAAATGGACACTGGCTATCAAACTCAGCTGATGGTTCTGTAAATGGAAAGAAACTTGGGCGTAGACGTGTTTTGATATCTGTATTTCCAAAAAACTCTCTCGTAAAGTAAGTCAACGTTGCTTTGAGTTCACTCATCGAAACTTTTTTATCTATGCAAAGTCCTTCAATCTGATGAAATTGTGGAGCATGAGAAATATCACTATCACAGCGAAACACAGAGCCTGGCCCCACAACTCTAAGAGGAGGTTTCTCTGCCTGCATTGTACGAATTTGAATCGGAGATGTTTGAGTTCTTAAAACATGTGTTTTATCGATATAAAACGTATCCTGCATATCACGAGCGGGGTGATCTTCGGGAACATTCAATGCTTCAAAATTATAAAAATCTTTTTCTATAAGAGGGCCGAGTCTTACACTATAGCCCACACGCGAAAGAATTTGCACAATCTCATCAATAACCATTGTAATAGGATGCGGAGATCCTTTGCTACGAGTCACGCCCGGCAAAGTGACATCAATTTTTTCTTGAGCTAAGCGCTCTGAGATTTCTTTTTGGGCGAGTTTTTGATTTTGAGCTGTAAAGGCTTCTTCCAGGCGATTTTTTGCTTCGTTTACTCTTTGTCCAAACTTAGGTTTGTCTTCAGGAGATAGATCCTTCATAAATTTCATCAATCCCGAAAAACTTCCGTTCTTGCCAAGAAATTCTACTTTAAAGTCGTAGAGCTCTTTTGTGCTCTGAGCCTGGGATACTTTTTGAAGCGCAGCTTGTTCAATCTTGGATATTTCCTCAAATGAGGACGTGACGTTTGACATGAGATTAGCCTTATAACTTATTGAGTTTATTATACAAAAGTCAGAGCTTAATCCAAAAAAACGCACTTGTAAAGAAGCTAGCAAATACGCCCACCTACGACGCATCAGGCGGATTAGCTAGACCCTTCAGGATTCTTCTCTTCACTCTCAAGCTAGAATATTGGTAACCTTTTTTCAGGACACCTGAGTCATGTGTTGAGGGGGATTTTTTATGAAACGCATTTTTGCCTTATTTTTAGTTTTAACTTTGAGCCTACAGCCATACAGTGCGCAGGCCTCTCGTCGCAACAAAGCGTCTACAAAAAAACTCTCGAACTACATCCTGCCTTACAACCGAATCGTAAAAATGTCCCCGCAAGATCAAGTAAAGTACTTTATGCTGCTGCATTCATTGGTCTCACAAATTGAGATGAGACAGATTTTTCACTACACAACTAAAAAAGGGAAAGCCAGTGCGTTGCTAGATTTTTTAAAGCAAAACATCGACGCATCTGCTTATGCAAATTCAGCAGGCGCAGCTACACCCCTACCAATTATTGTTCTACCAAACAACCCTCTTCCCGCTCGATCCCTTAATTCTTTTAACCAGTTTGGTGTGAATACTTTTGGACTTACAAGAGATTCATGGGATTCCTTAAGTGGCCCGTTTGCAGCAACCCAATTTCCGCAAGGCGCACTTCTCACTCCAGCTGCAATTGATAGAACGGTTGCTGATGCAAAACCCAAAATTCCAACAACTGCTCCTGCAAGTACTCCAAAACCATCTACGACACCTTTACTTGGCGCGCCGGAGCCAGAAGCTCAGCAGCCTTCTGGTGACAAAGCAGAAGCTAAACTCGCAAGAGTCGAAACCGCAATCTACAAAAAAGAAGGTGCCGGCTGTATTTATGCGGGCCACTTTAGTAAATATAGAATTTATGGAGATAAACTTTTTTGCGAACAAAAAGGATTTAACGATCCTAAATGTGGAGGAACAAGAGAGAATCCAAAAGTTTCTTGTTACACCTTTAACTTAAAAAAGAAAGATGGGAGCGAGTTCTTAGCTTGTACGGATGCAACTCCTTCTACAAGTCTCACGCTTCGTTGTAATAAAGAATTTATTGAAGCTTTTCAAAAATCCCTCCCAACTCAAATTGACGCTGAAGCTTATGAAAAATGGAGAGCTCAGATTTCTGCTGAAGTAGATAATTTAACAAGAGCAGACGATGAAAATGGATTTTATAATTACTGCCTAAATGACAACCAAAAGAATTCAGGTTTGCAAAAGGACGAATGTAGCTCTGTGAAAAAAACAACAGAAGAACTCAATCAGATTATTAATCAATATGGTGTTACAGCAAATTCATCTGCCGCACCAGCTAAACCTCCTGCTACAGGCAGCGGAAAACAGTAAACCTGCAGGCTTCGCGGACCAAGTATATAACTTGGCTTTAACTCTTACCGGCACGACGATTTATACTCAATAACTCGTCGTGAGTTGTTTAAAGGCAACTGGGCCGTAAACACAGCTGCAGTTCCATATTTTTTCCTGAACTCAACTTTTAAAGTATTATAAACAGTTGTTCTTTCCACAACGGCTGTTCTGTTACCAGGACAACTTGAAGAAAATCTGAACCCACACTTATATTCGCCATCCATATTTAGGCCGCATTTGTAACAGTACCCAGAATGTCTACAAGAAACGTTCTCTTCACTTTGGGTCACCTGCGGCTCTGTTGATTGCGTCAGCACGAGCAGAGTTGGATGCCATTTACGCGTCTGTTATTCCCGCTCCTACAACTCGCCTTCAGATTATTCGCCAACTTATAAAAGAGTGGAAGATTGTTGATGAAAAAGCTCAACAACTCTTACAAAATTAGGTACCTTTTAAGTATGAAAGAAATCACAAGCTCAGAGAACGCTATTTTTAAAAAGTACATTAAACTTTTAAAATCTTCTGGCATTAAAAAAGAAGGACTCTCTCTAGCATGCGGGAGCAAAATTGTAGAGGATCTCCTTGTTCACCACCCTCAATCCATCGATGCGGTTTTAAGTACAAGTAAAATCGGATTTCCCAATCTTCTAAAAAACAAACACATTCAACTCACAACTGAACTTTTTCAAGAATTTGATCTCTTTGCCACAAAATCCCCAATTGCTGTTGTGAAAATACCTGAGTTTAAAACTTGGGAGAAAAAACCGCCTGTTGGCCTTGAACTCTTAGTTCCCGTACAAGATCCTTCAAATTTAGGGGCAATTGTCCGAAGTGCTTACGCCTTCGGAGTCAAAAAAGTTGTGTTATTAAAAGAAAGCGCTCATCCGTTTCATCCAAAGTCTATTCGCACTTCGAGCGGCTATGTGATGGATATGCAGTTTGAAGTGGGCCCCTCTATTCAAGAGCTTTCAGAAATTTCGAATGTGGTAGCTCTTGATATGAACGGAATTGATTTAAATGAATTTAAATGGCCTAAGAATTGTTACTTACTTGTAGGCGAAGAAGGCCTTGGCATTCCAAAAACTTTAAAGACTCAAAAAATTAAAATTCAAATGATTGAAAACTGCGAGTCTCTCAATGCCGTGGTTGCCACTAGCATTGCTTTAAGTGCTAGCTATCAGTCCAATCAATAGGGCTGTCCGCGCATAAAATTTTATGGATCATATTTTCTGATAAACTAGAAAATTCAGAGAAGGTACTTAGTGAAACACTAAGTACCTTACACTATTCTTAATGGTATGATTCGCCGTCGCCGCTTAAGCCAAGAACTCTTTCAGGAATTCCTATTTCATGATTTCCAACGCCAAACCAGTAAACATACGCCTCATAATGCGCATCATAATGTCTAGCATAAGGCTTAATACGACAATTTGGGCTATACTCTCGTCTGTAGCTATAGCCCTCGGAGTTTACAGCATATGCAGAGTATCGATCCATAAAATCCTCACAAGACATTGCAAGAATATCATCCATAGTAACAACAGGTTTCTCTTCAATCATCTGAACACTCATACCTGTTTGTGGCTTATTCAAATCATTAATTAACTGAATGGCATCTTGAGCAGATCCACCTTGCGTGCGTGGCTGATCACCCGCAGGAGTTTGCATATCTCCAAAGCTAAATAACGAAGAATTAAATGGATCATTCTCAGAGTTTGAAGATCCACCGCCTGAAACTCTCAACCCTGTAGATCCAGAACTGCTAGTCATCTTGCTTAAAATATCTTTTGGTAAACCGTATTTATCTGCTGTTTTTTGGATAATAGAATCACGAAGAGTTACTTGCTGCTCAATCGTCATTTCATTTTTAAAAATCTCACTTAATACAAACAACTCAGCATCAATGACAACTCTATCATAAACACTCGAAGCCATTCCATAATAATTAACAGCATCACCCGATTGAGTTGTTTCGACTTCAAACAAATGCCATTTACCTTGTATTGATACCATTTGTCCTGGAGAAACGTGCCCTCTTGAGAATACTACCACTAAATTCTGCCCACGGTACTCATGCCCTGTATAAACAGTTCTAGAAACTGCTAAATTTAACGCTGTTCCAGAAAAACACTGAAGTTTTGTTTCAAGCTCAACATCTTTTAATGTCACAGCATCTCTATTATACACAAGCTGCTTTCCAGCACGTGTTTCAACTGTTTTTTCGTATATACTTTTCTGAGAAAAATACTGTTTAGACACTCCAGCAGAGGCAACAGTAATAAAAGAACTAAGATCACTCAAAAGCTGACCATGATTTGTTGTGACGACGGACTTACCCTCTCCGTCATCTTTCATCTCTGTTTTAATATACTTTGAAGATGCGACATGCTCGTCTATATATAGATTTGTTAGCTTTTTAAAACTAACTGGCTGCTTTGAATTAATCTTGTCTTTCATTTCCTGAAGTTCTGGACTCAATTTTTGTGATCCAGATCCTGTCGATGAACTATCATTTGAAACCATATTATTTGTTTCAATAGTTACGTCATATGTCACCATATCCGGATCCGATGACTTCTTTTTAGAGCAAGAAACAATTAATAGGCTTGCAAACAGTACTGTCAAAATTTTCGACATAACGGACTCTCCTTATTAGATGAAAAATCGAACACGCGCTTACTAGAGCAAGATGTGTGATCAGGCCATTGCCTCTCAAAATCAATACAATTAATCCTGTGATAACTTTTTTGTAATTTCTTTAAATCAGTGACATTTATTGGAAAGGTGCCTGGCACCTTTTAACTGTCTTCGTTTAAAAGTAATTCTCTTACACCCTTCATTCGAGACAATATTAAAATCAATCCAACTGAGATGACCATCATGAGGACTGCAAGCGCATGAAGCTTTGGAGTGAGTCCAATTTTCATGGAAGAATAAAGCTTGATTGGTAGAGTATCTGTTCCTGGTCCTGAAGTGTAAAACGTGATTAAAAAATCATCAAAAGAAAGTAAAAAGCTTAGTATAAAACCAGCTATAATCGCGGGTTTCAAAACAGGAAGAATCACTTTCCATAAAGTTTGTAACTGGGTTGCTCCTAAATCATGAGCAGCTTCATCCAAGTATTTATCAAGTGTATTTAATCTAGCCGTCACAGTCATTGCAACAAACGCTATACAAAAAGTTGCATGAGAGAAAATCACCGTTAAATATCCAAGTGGAAATTTTAAAAATGCAAACCAAGAGAGGAGTGCAAGGGCAAAAACAAGCTCTGGAATTACAAGAGACACCATCGACATATAATCTAAAAACAAAACACCCTTAAAGCGATATTTATGAATAGCAAGTGCACTAAAAGTTCCAACTATACATGCAATAAAACTAGCCCCTGCGGCAATAACCACACTCCTCAGTAAAGACTCCATCAAAGCTTGGTCTGAGAATAATACTTGATACCAATGGAGAGAAAAGCTCCAGTCTCCTGATATTTCCTTAAACCGCAGAGATTCAAAAACCATCAATGCAAGCGGAATATAAAATGCAGCAACAACCAGATATAAAACTCCACGCGTCCATGATGGAGATGCAGGTCTAAGCTTTTCCACTTGCACCACCCTTTGAACGACTCGAGAGAAATATAAAAATCATCAACAAAAATATCAAAATCATTGCAAGTGCAGCACCAAACGGCCAATCCCGAGCTTTCAAAAACTGCTCAGTAATCAAATTTCCCATTAACATGCTCTTTGCGCCACCCAATAAATCTGGAATAAGGTATTCGCCCAAGCACGGAATAAACACCAAACTCGCACCCGTAACTGCGGCCTTATATGTATTAGGGACCAAAACTTGAAACAGAACATGGCGTGGGCATGCACCTAAATCCTGTGCAGCTTCCACCAAAGAAAAATTCATTCGATCCATAGCTGCGTACAGAGGAAATATCATGTACGGTAAATACGTCGTTACCATTCCATACATCACAAGCCAAATATTCTGCGAAACTGTAAAGCGATCTACCTCTATGCCCATTTGTACCAAAAGTGCAATAAAAGGCCCATCAAAAGCCGTAATCACTTTGAGTGCATAAATTCGAATAAGCATATTTGTAAGAAACGGGATAATGAGTAATAACAAGAAAACAGATCGCGTTCTCTGGGGCAGCGTAACTAACGCCCATGCCAGTGGATACGCTATAACTAAGCAAATAAGAGTTGTTGAGCCAGATAATAGCAAACTTTTCCAAAATATTTTCAAATAAATAAGATCAAAAACACGTATGTAATTATCAAAATGAAATACCCACTCGACACCGCCATACGTGCCACGCTTTTGAAAACTCATGAGAAAGGTCATTAGAATCGGAAATAATAAAAACACGCCAAACCAGACAGAAGGAATCAAACTTATGAATGACATATTTTTTGCGTTTTTAGTGGATGACGACATAATCACTCAGTTTCAAACACATGGGCATAGACTTGCGAGTACCCAACCTGAACTTCTTTACCAATTGTGAGATCTTCCATCATGTCTTCATTTTTTGAATCCACAAGACACTTCACCACTCCACCAGTTGATAGACGTACATACACATCCCAAAAAACACCCTTAAAAAGTTTGTTTATCACTTCGCCAGAATAGGAAACCAGATCAGAGGCCATAGGGCTTAAACTCACGAGAGTTCTTTCTGGGCGAATAAAAACTTTTTGACCACTATGTACAAAAACATTCATATCTCCCAAAAAAGAGGCCGTAAATGCATTTGCAGGGCTGCTATACATTTCATGAGGAGAGCTCACCTGCTTCAGATAGCCTCTTTCCATAACCGCTATCCGGTCAGACATTGTCATCGCCTCGTCTTGATCATGTGTTACAAAAATAAATGTAATGTTAAGTTTTCTTTGAATCGCTCTAAGCTCTGTTTGCATATGATCACGCATTTTTTTATCAAGAGCAGATAACGGTTCATCTAAAAGCAAGACCCTGGGTTCGTTAATAAACGCTCTGGCTACAGCAACACGCTGGCATTGGCCACCTGACAGAGTTTCAGGAAACCTGTTTTTGTAATCGAGCATATTGATTAGATTGAGTGCATTTTCGACGCGTTCAGAAATTTCTTCTTTTGGAGTTTTTTGAATCTTGAGTCCGAAGGCAAGATTTTCGCCAACTGTGAGATGAGGAAAGAGAGCATAGCTTTGAAAAACCATGCGGAAAGGCCGCTCATTCGAAGGTATAGGAGTTAGATCCTGCCCATCCAAAAGAATTTGCCCAGAATCGGGTGTTTCAAAACCAGAGATCATTCTCAAAAGAGTGGTTTTTCCACATCCACTTGGCCCCAAAAGAGAGAAGAACTCGCCATCCTCAATCTTTAAGGACAAATCTTGGACAACAGTTTGGCTATTAAATTTTTTTACTATATTTTTTAAAATTAAAGCCATATACCTTTATGCCACTCTAAGTGTTTTTATTAAACCCCTATCCTATAGAAAGGATTTATAAAGATGTCGAGAAATTTAATTAAAAAAATAGCCTACATCCAAATTGCATTGCTCTCTTGTTTCCTTATTGGTTGCACAAAAAAGGAAGCTGAAACAAGCAAAACCCTTAATTTAGCAATCTGGGGAAATTATATTCCTCAAGAAAATATTGACGCATTTACAAAGCAAACTGGAATCAAAGTTAATGTCTCAAACTATGCCTCAAACGAAGAGTTACTTGCAAAAATTCAAGCCGGCGGAGCTGGTTTTGACGTGATTGTTCCATCGGATTACATGGTTGAGATCTTAGCAAAAATGAATTTGTTACAATCACTCGATAAATCTAAAATTCCAAATGCATCCCTAGTCGATGCAAAGTTTTTAAATAAGCCTTATGATCCAAGCAATACTTATTCTCTACCTTATAACTTTGGAGTAACAGGAATTGCCTACAATACGGAGCTTGTAAAAAAAGATATTACTTCATGGAAGCAGATCTTTGAAGATCCAACCCTTAAAGGCAAAGTTTCTCTTTTAGATGATGTCCGTGAAACAACAGCAGTTGCCCTCAAAGTTAATGGAGCATCTCTGAACACAACAGATTCTAAACAATTAGATACAGCAAAGAAGACGCTTTTAAAGTACAAAGACCACGTAAAGATGTTTAGATCGGACACAGTTGATCCACTTTCAAATAAAGAAGTGGCTGTTGCTCAAGCCTACTCATCAGATGCGCTTCAAGCTGCTGCAAAATCAGGTGGAAAAATTAAGTTTGTGATTGCAGAAGAGGGCGGAGCTTCAGCTATTGACAATGTAGCTATCCTCAAAGATGCCAAAAACCAAGAGGCTGCTCACCAGTTTATTAATTTTGTTTTGAGTAAAGAGGCGAATAGCCAATTTGTAAAAACAGTTCTTGGAACGCCGGTTGTTCAAGGTGTGAGAGAGCAATTGCCAAAAGATCTACAAGATATGGCAGCTCTTTTCCCGACAGATTCTCAACTTCAAAAACTTGAAGCTATCCAAGATCTTGGAGATAAAACTGAGCTTTACGATAAGATTTGGACAGAAGTAAAAACTGAGTAGTTTATAATTTAATCAAACCATCAACTATATCTGTGGGAGGAGTTTCCTTCCACAGACTTAATACATAACCACCGCGACCTGAGCCCGTTGGCTTAGCTGCCAAAGCCCCAAAAGAGCGCATACGCTTGATTTCTTCGTCCAAAGCCCCATGTGTGAGTCCCCATCTAACAAAACAGTTATGCGCGCGATTCATCGCTTCAATAAATTCAATCAAACCCTCCGACTCAGTTTTCAAAAAAGATTCTCTCATTTGAATAACGGAATCTTTCATATCCTGATCTAATTTAATCGCGAGCTTTTCATCCTTAACAAAGAGCTCTTTTACAATTCGCACGCACTCCGCGGTAATCCCTCTTTGTCCGGAGTATGACAAATACAAGCTCGGCTTCCACTTGGGATTCAATTTTTCTATACTATGGGGTCTCTGAAATTGAATGGGCTCACCTATTAGCGTAGAAGCAATATCAACACCACTACTTTCACCATGAAAAAGATTTTCAAGCTGCCGACAAAATTCATAAAGGCCCTTTTCATCTACAAATCCAAGACACTCGAAGAATCTTCCAAGGCCAACACACAAAGTAGCAGAAGCTCCAAGCCCAGCTCCAACAGGGACTGTATTTGTGATTTTTAAGTGGCCATACAGATCCGAGTGTTTTTTTCCAAGGAGAGTTAGACCTTTTTCTAAGACTCCCCAAAAAACAAAAGAAAGATCGTCCTTCATCAGGCCTTCAAATTCAGTTGTAAATTCTTTTGATGAGGAATTCCACTCAACTTCTAAGTATTTTTGCTGAACAGGGTATACCAAAGCGGGACTTCCACGAATCACTGCATGCTCACCTGCTAAAATACATTTTGCATATACTTTTAAATTCATTTGAGAAATAAATCCTTAATTTGGTTCATCATGTTTCTTTGTAATCGAAATTGATCTGCTCTAAAAAGTAAGTGGATATTTGGCCCAGCATCCATTGTAACCAGCGGTCCATCTCCGTGAGACTGCCAATAACGATCCATCCAAGAAACGACATCTCTTGATTGCTGTGTTCTGTATGTAAAAGCCGGAGTCGATGTTTCAAATAGCTCGTGCATATCTTCAAATTCGGCTTTTACAATCTCATAACTGCGAGTCCAATTTCTTGAGATAAGCGATTCGATAAGTTGATTTAATCTTTGTTCAGCTCTTTGTGGGCGCTCTGCCATTAATGGACTCGTAAACACTCGCCTATGGGCATCCCCACTTGAAACCTCTTTTTTCTTTGCATCTAGAAACACAATCTCGTGATTCATATCTGGAAATGGTAAAGCAATAGAGTGAGCTTCCTCACCCGTCCAGAGCGCCCACGGTTCAAAAAAACTGCGGCACGAAGACCCAGAACCCTGTCGACTCCAAACATTCAGCGGCGTTTCATCTTTTGGTTCATAGCCTAATTCACGAAAAGCCGTATCTGCGCACTTTGTAAGTGCAGCAAAGCTTGAAGCAGAACTTGCTAAACCACAGTCTGACGAAAAATTTGATGCTGATTGTATTTGAAAATTTCGGCTGACATTGTAGTGTTCTTTCAGCTTTGAAAAATAATTAAGAAATCGTTGCTGTCCTTTATCTGAAAGTTCCGGTTTTAAGAAACCCGGTTTAATAAGCGGATTCCAACAATCTACAGGCTCATCAATAACCTCCAGAGCCACCTCTGTTACAAAATGGGGTAAACTAAAGCTTAGCGATGAGTTAGTTGGAATATTCTTTTCAAAATCCAATTTACCCATATACTTAATGAGAGCAATGTTTGAAGGCGCCTGTGCTTTATATCTCACGAGATTGACTCCCCACTGCAAATAACAAAAGAACTACATTGAGTTGTTACTATAGGAGTTTGCTCTTTTTCGCATACAATTAGGATTGTATCTGCACCAAGGGCTCCACACCCTTTTGTAATCACAACACCGGGAATTGACTCTAACTCAGCTCTTTTTTTAAGAGTTTCATCACAAATTAAATGATTTTCAGAGAGGATCCTATTTTGTTCCTCGATTGCAGACACCAGCTGTAAAAGATTATTATTTTCTAGCCCCTCTTTAGCTTGAGTCACAATTTCTCTGAGCTCCAAATTCACAACTTGTAACTGATTAAGATGTTGATGAGTTGCAATTTTCTGATTCGTTTTAGTCACAATAAGATCGTATCCTTCTAAAAGAAAAGGAACCGGCTCAAATTTTCCTTCTACTGGATCAATCCAGCAGATTCCCTTGTGCCCTAACATCTGAGCCAGAACATCATGCCCAGAGGGAGCAAGCCCTTCGCAATTCCAAAAATATTTACGATACTCTTTTAAAACTTCACATACAGTTGAACTATTAATCGCATTAGAGTGAAAGTACTTATACAAAAGAGCAAATTGAGCACTCGAGGCTCCAAATCCGCCAGACTCTTCCCATGGATCAATAAATTTAATTTTTTTTGAAACTTCTAGTTTATTTTCGATAAAATTTAATATGGGTCCCCTAAGACCTTCAAAACCTTCACCATCCTCGATATTTAAAATGAATGCTGGATCTGTTGTGAGAATTAAACTTGGCGAGTCCTTTAAAACTCCGTACTCACCTAATAGAAAAGTTTTGCTAAACGCTGTGAGTTTCATTTTTATTTCTTAGTATCAGAATTGTTTCTAAAAAAAGCGAGAATTTCTTTTGCATCCTGCACTGATATTTTTCTCTGAGTATCCAAAAGAGATTGAAGAACTCTTTGAACTTCTTCTAGCTCATCTGGCTTTGCTCCTGCTTGCATAGCCAAGTTGGCTGAATGAAGCCTCATGTGCCCCTTCACAATTCCAACAGAGGATAGAGCATTTAATGCGCCAAGATTTTGAACCAACCCAACCGTAGCTGCTACGTGTGACAATTCCTCTGCCGTTTTAACTCCAAGTATATTCAGATTGAGTCGAGCTGCAGGATGAAGCTGTGTAACTCCCCCTACTGTCCCAACAACAACAGGAGCTCTAAAATATCCAACAAGATCTCTGCCTCTCATTGACCAGCTTGTAATCGAACGATACTGCCCATCTCGAACAGCATAGGCATGTACGCCGGCTTCTACAGCTCTCCAGTCATTACCTGTCGCCAATAGAACCGCATCTACTCCGTTCATCACACCTTTGTTATTGGTTGCTGCACGATACGGATCTAATTCAGCAAAGAGAGAGGCCTCTTCAATTGCTTTACCAACCTGAGGGTCAATATCACGAATAACAACCTTCACTTCCGTCAGCTTAGTATCAACTAAGTTTGAAAGTATACACATTGTGATTTTTTCGCCTGTGAGCTCTTGAATATCTGGCTTAAGACCTTCACAAACTTGATTGATCACATTTGCACCCATAGCATCACAAGGATTCATCATCACGTGAAACACAACCATGGAGCTGCCATCAGGGCGAGCTATCGCACGAGCAGTTATATCTGTTACACCGCCGCCACGCGCATGCATTCCCTGAGCAATCACATTTGCTTTTTCAATGAGTCGGATTTTTTGAGCAAGAACAGTCTGCATAACAAAATCTGGATTGGCTACCTTGGCTAATTGAATTTGCCCAATAATATCTTGGCCAATTGATCGGGTTGTAATCTCTCCTGAGGTCTTAATCCACTTTGCCGTCTTGCTGGCTGCAGCTATGATGGAAGTTTCTTCAACAACCATTGGGATAACCATATCTTTACCATTTATTTTAAAATGAACCGCAACTCCCATCGGAAGTTTAAAAAAACCTAGAGAGTTTTCTATAAAATGGTCCGCTAGGTGTGGGTCCATTGGCATTTCATTACGTAAAAACTCATACTCAACCGGATTGATATAACCCAGCTCTAAAAGTTTTTGATAACGCTGCTCACGCGTGAGTTTAGAGAATCCGTCTAAACTGTTGCTTTGAGATGTTTTATTTGTTTCGAACCCGTGCATAGCATTGCCACTCTTAATTCATGTTCAATTGTTTCCATCCAAAACTGAAGTTGCTGCTCACCTTGAAGTGCTTTTTGCATTGCTGGTTGAGCGTATCCCACAGCTTTAGCCCCTAGTCCTAACAGTTTTGCTGCATCAAGCCCTGTTCTTACACC
>CAUJDY010000036.1 GCA_963169805.1 Bdellovibrionota bacterium
TTTCAAAGACAAATTCGGACTTGCCCTAAACCTGTTATTGCGATGGTTGCAGGTTATTGTGTTGGCGGAGGACATGTTCTTCATATGGTATGTGATCTAACTATCGCGGCAGACAATGCAATATTTGGTCAAACAGGCCCAAAAGTAGGATCTTTTGATGGAGGCTGGGGAGCAAGCTATATGGCTCGCATCGTAGGTCAAAAGAAGGCAAGAGAAATTTGGTATCTCTGCCGACAATACAATGCTCAGGAAGCTCTTGATATGGGGTTAGTGAATACAGTTGTTCCGTATGCAGAACTTGAAGCCGAGACTGTAAAATGGTGTCGTGAAATCCTCGAAAAATCACCTCTTGCAATTCGTTGTTTAAAAGCAGCTCTCAATGCAGATTGTGACGGACAAGCAGGTCTTCAGGAGCTTGCTGGAAATGCAACTTTGCTCTATTACATGAGCGAAGAAGCGCAAGAAGGTAAAAAAGCATTTGTAGAAAAGCGAAAGCCACAATTTGATAAATTTGAGCGTCTTCCGTAAATGAAAGTTTGGGTCTATGCGGCTCGCCTAAAAACATTAGCGAGCTCATTTTTTCCTGCAGCAATTGGAATTCTTCTTGCAATGAGAGAGGACACCCTTGTTGTCCTCCCTGCACTTGCGACCCTCACGTGCGCTCTGGCTCTTCAAATTCTTACAAATTATGCCAATGACTATTTTGATTTCATAAAAGGTTCGGACACAGCAGAGCGTATTGGCCCAACACGTGTAACATCTGCTGGTTTGGTTTCAACAAGTCAAATGAAGCAAGCCATACTATTGATTACAGCTTTTTGTTTTTTAAATGGAATGTATCTTGTTCATGTTGGTGGCTTTCCAATTTTAACGATTGGCCTTCTTTCTATTTTTTTTGCTATTGGTTATACGGCGGGTCCCTTTCCTCTTGCCTATATCGGATTAGGTGATGTCTTTGCATTTACATTTTTTGGTCCAGTTGCCACATTTGGAAGTTACTATATTCAAACTCAACAAACGAGCTGGAGCCCCTGGATTGTAGGATCTCTTTTTGGCCTATTATCTGTATGCTTACTTGATGCAAATAATCTCAGAGATTTTGAACAAGACCGTAAAAACAATAAAAAAACAATTGTCGTACGTTTTGGCGAAACATTTGGAAAGAATGTGTACATTATTTCTCTTGCACTGAGCTTACTGCTCATCCCACTACTCTGCTATTTTGATTTTTTACCATGGTTGTCGCTAGCAGTTTTAATTCTTATTCCTAAAGCAAAAAAAAATATTATTTTTTGTAAGCAGCAATCTGGAGCTCAGATTATTCCTTTGCTACAGATGACAGCTCAGTACAAAATTCTATACGGAATAATTCTCTGTCTCTCGCTGTTAGTTTAAAACGAAACCCCAAAGGTGGGCATTATGTTTTTAAAAATAGAAGAGTTCGAACTTGAATTAAAAGAACCTGTCAAAGCCTACAAACGTTCTATAAAATCAAAATATGGCTATGTAGTTTCACTTGAGTACAACGGACAAATACAAAAAGCAGAAGCCAGCACGTGGGATATTACAAAGCACTCAAAAATCAAAAAAGAACTCTTGAACGAGAAACATAAGCAGAAACTATTAGAATCAATTCAAAATAAACTTTCAATTTGGCAGTTCAAAGTTGATTCCGATGAAGAGAGTGTTCGATTCGCCTATTCTAGCCTCTATTTGCAAATTTGTTCACCTGAGATAAAAGAGTGCCGCATCAATGGCTTATTAGATGCAGATGATCCCCACGTCATTAAAAAGGCCACGGCCATGACCCATTATCCTGTTACTAAATTAAAAGTTCTTCCAAAAACTGAACATAAACTCTCCCTTCTTGAGCTTCTACGTAAGACACAACTAAAATTTAGACTCGATGGAAATAGGAATTTTTCACTCGAAGAAGCTCTGCAATTTTGCACCGACCTACCCTCAGACCGCATTGACTATTTTGAGGATCCTCTTCAAACACCAGTACTTCTTGAAGAGTTTTACAAAAAATCTCAAATTCGATATTCGCTTGATGAAAGCAAAGACTTACTCAGTCAGCATCACTCCGGAATACATTCATTCATACTGAAGCCAATGTTGTTAGGTGATTTTACAGATATCAAAAAGTACATGGGCTCTATACCTGTTGTTATCAGTTCTACTTATGAATCTGAGATTGGCTTAAAAAATCTAATTCAATGGGCTCATCACCTCAATCCTAGTGGCATTCATGGACTAGGGACACATGATGTATTTAAAAAGCCTCTCAACCTTTTCGTCAAAGATGGAGTCCTGTCTTATGAAGAATAAACTAAATTTTTCATTAGAAGATTTATTCAGCTCACACCATATGTTTTACAGAGGAAAATCTTTTTCTGACTTTAAAAATCGAATTCTCAGAAGATCTTCTATTATCCGCAATCTATACACGGGAAAAAGAATCTTGATCGATGAACCCGATGCAGAGATCTTCTTAGAACTTACCTTTGCCGTTTTGAATAGCGGAAATACTCCATGTCTTTGGAATTGGTATTTCAATGATACTCAAAAGCAGCACGCTTTAGCTCAAAACTCTTATGCTGCAGTTATTTCTACAAACGACTCTTGGGGAACATTAAAACGTTTACCGGCAGAAAGTCTTAATGGAGAAAGGTTAGATTCTTTTCATCTCAATCCAACTCAAAATATTATTTTTTATACGTCAGGAACGATTGCGCCAAAAGCGTGTGTACTGAGCTTGGAAAGTCTCTTAATAAATGCACTTGGAGCCAACTCCGCAATTTTATTTCAACCCGGCGATGTTTGGGGACTATGTCTTCCACATTTTCATGTGGGTGGATTTTCTATTTTCATTCGAGCGTTATTAAATGGAGCGCAAGTAGAAGATGCGGATCTCAAAACGACAAGTTCAATCACACATCTCTCCCTTGTTCCAACACAACTTCAAAGAATGGAAAAAAACCCCTATCCCAAGCTGAGATATTGCATGATTGGTGGAAGTTCAATTTTACAAGATCTTGTTTCTCAAAAGTATCGTGATTTTCCTCTTTATTTAAGCTACGGAATGACAGAGATGGGATCTGTTGTTGCAATAACAGATAAAATTACAGATCCATGTGATTTCCGTATGAAGCCACTTCCCTACAGGGATGTGCAAATACGAGATGGACTTATCTCTGTAGGAGGAGATTGCCTCTTTGAGGGATATCTACAAGATGACCAAATCCAAAAAGCAGAAAAAATATTTTTAACATCTGATCTAGGAGAACTGAGTGGAGGCAATCTCATTGTAAAAGGACGCAAAGATCGTATTTTTCAAAGCGGTGGAGAAAACATCTCCTGTGATTTTATTGAAAAAGAAATTTCAAAACTGATGGGTGTTAAAAACATTCGCATTGAAGCAGAACAAGATTCTGAATATGGAATGATACCTGTAGCTTATATTCATCTTGAGAATAGAACCGTTGAAGATCTACAGAAAGAACTAATCGCACTCTTACCGGGCCTCATGCGGCCCCGCAAGTACTATCCCTTCCAAGTCAAAACCTGGAAAGGTCGTTAGGTATTTTATTTAAGCGTGGTTGAATCAATTACTTTTTCTACTAAACTCTTTTGAACTTCAACCTCTTCCTTTTCCGCATGACTTGTAGTTATGTTCGATTTTACGCTTACTCCTAATTCCGAAAAATGCTTTCGACCGTACCTATCTCTGAATGGTGTAGGAGCAGTATACGTAGTGCCATTCGCATGAATTACACATTCATTCAAAACAACAACGACTTGAATCTCACCTGGTGAACGTATTCCATCTAAACTGTTATCTTCTGAAAATTTCATTTCACATTCAAGAGTTCCACGATTTTTTATACCTGTAATATAAGGGCTGTCCTTATTCTCAAAAACATAAACATCTGCTGTAACTGTATACTTTGACCAATTTGTCCACCATTGTGCAATCTGAAGAGTTTTTGTATCTAATAATATACTATTTTTACAAAGGTCACTAAATTGACAATCGTAGCTGGAATGCCCACTATCAAGAATGTATCGGAGTTGAGGATTAATATCAAATTTAACCCAATTGCCTTGAATCAAATCAATCTCATCTGCAAGTGCCTTTGCAACTGAGGCTGTGTCAATGGCATGAGCATTAGACACTATTAAAAAAACAGACACGATCATAAACTTTAGCATAAAATCTCCTTCATATGAGCATAAAAATCCTGCTAAAAGGCATTTTATTATAAAATATAATTAAAAAACAGATGTTATAATTTTGTACACAAGAAACTTTGCATTGATATATAAGTATCTGTACGAATGCGTATTCAATTAGAATACGCATTTATATACAAATTTTGAAATTTCTTTTTACCTTAGAATATCGAGGATATATCCTCACTTAAAAATAAATTCCTCTATCTCTCCCCACTCTTTATCAGAGAGAAGATTGTTATGACCAGCTCCAGGAACTGTAACAAGCGTTTTATCTGAACTGGCAAATGCGTTGAGCATATTAATACCCATTGAATAAGGAATTGTCTCATCCTTATCCCCATGGTGTATCAACACTGGGCGTGTAATATTTTTTGCTGCAACCTCAGACTCATACTCATTCCCTTTAGCTGCTTTTTTAGCTGCAGAGTCAGGCAGACCCGATTTTACTTTCGCCAGCTTCCAGAAAGAATCCCAAGGGCTTGTTAAAATGAGCTTTGAGATAATAGAGTGATTCTTCTCTGTAAGTAAAGTTGCCGGGGCTGCCCCAAGAGAGCGTCCCCATAAAATGATTTTTGATTGTGGGAACATTTGTTTTGCAAAATCAACTGCGTTCTGTCCACTCTGTAATACACCTTTTTGATTAAGCTCACCTGTTGATAATCCATACTTTGGATAATCAAATAGTACAAAATGCAAATTCATCACTCTTAGTTTTTCTGTAAACCCAGCATTATGCATACTTTGAATATTAGAGCCATTACCATGAAAGAAAACGACCACTGGCACTCTTGGACTTGGATGCTGATAGTACCAAATGTTGGTCATAGAACCATCTGCGTTAGTGGCATCGATTCTCTTAAGAGGATCAGGTGCAATGTCAGATACTTGTGTTTCATTTGCAATATCATTTTGATAAAGAATATTAGATGCAAGTTGATTTAGACAGCTCACTAGAAAAACTGCGGCTACTGCCAATGCAATTAAGTGCTTTCTCATAGTTGATACTCCTTGAGGATTCAGAATATCAAAAAAGTCACACAGCATTTGCATGAACCTTGAAATCTAGACTTGTTCTAGGCTAAAGACATCCTACCAAAAGGTACGGCGCCACCGTTGGTTTAGCTTTGTGTCATACTTGAATGACGCTCTGGTCATCAAAAAGTCGGCAGGCGCCTTTATTGGCTCTTGAGAATTTGCACAAGATGCTTGAGGGCTTTTCTATACGATTCTGCCCCCTCTCCCATGAAAGTTGCAGCACAAACACCTTTGACTACACTGATCTTTCTGAAGTCCTCTCTTTTTGTAATATCTGTCAAATGTACTTCCACAACAGGAATCTTTATTGCAGAAATTGCATCTCTGAGCGCAACAGATGTATGCGTATAAGCACCTGGGTTTAAAACAACACCAAGTACTTTTTTTCGATTCTCATGAAGAACATCAATTAACACACCTTCATGATTGGATTGAAAAAACTGAGTCTTATAACCCAACTCATCCGCAAGATCTTCTAGGTTTTCATTAATTTGCTCTAAAGTCTGAGAACCATAAATTTCTGGCTCGCGCTCCCCCAAGAGATTTAAATTTGGCCCATGTAACACTAAGATTTTATTCACAAGAATACCTCTAGTAGTGTAGCTTCAGTTGTTCATACGCGGTTAAAAACTCTTCTTTCGTTACAGATATAGAATTACGTATTTTTCCCTTTTTTTCTAGTAATACCATTTTTATTTCACCAGAAATTGATTTTTTGTCTTTTTGAGCAAGCCTATAAAGCTCTTCCCCAGACAGAGATCGAGGAATTCGAGGCAATTCAACATCCATTAAATTGCTTCTGTAAGTTTCATAAAGAGAATCTTTTAATAGCCCCTTATTTTTTGAAACAATCAGAGCAAATCTAATTCCATGGATAACAGCCTCACCGTGGCGAAATTTCCTAAAGTTTGTTGCTGTCTCAAGAGAATGAGCAAATGTGTGACCGAAATTGAGTTTTTGCCTCACACCTAAGATATCTAACGGGTCTCTACAAACCAGACTCATTTTGTAGTTTAAGCACTCAGAAGTCATTTTCGAAATTTTCTTATAATTTCTCGCTTTAAAATCACTTACATTTACACGAATGCGATTTGTCAAATACGTGTACTTTAAAGCCTCACCCAAACCTGATGTTATTTCTCTCTCCGGAAGAGTTTTAAAAAAATCGGCTGACAGATAGCATATACGAGGTTGATAAACTGTCCCAATAATATTTTTTGAATAATTGGTATTGATTGCATTTTTTCCGCCAACACCGGAATCCAACTGGCTTAAAAGAGTTGTTGGAATAGAAACCCAAGAAACTCCACGCATATAGGTATGACAAACAAATCCAACAAGATCACCTACAACTCCCCCTCCAACTGCTAGTACGACTGATTTTCTATCTAAATTCCATTTATAGAATTGCTTTTGCAGTTGCATCCACATATTGATGGATTTGGATGACTCTTGAATATTTAGAAAAATACTTTTTCTAACTTGCAAACTACGTGTGATCGAACGAACAATATTCTGAACTTTCTTATCGCATACCAGAACAATCTGTGATGGCTTTAAAAGTTCAATTTGTTTTTTAAGAATCAAAAGATCATCTTGTACTAAAATACACTCACTCTGAGTTTTAATAATGTACTTATTTTTCACTGCAAATCTCTTTTGTAATCTGATCGACAACGCTTTCTGCTGTTTGATAATCACAGTCGACAACAATGTGTGCATGAGAGTACCCCTCTGCTCGCTCTTCAAACAAGATTTGAAATGTATTTTTATCTAAATCTTTCAAAAGTGGTCGACGTTTTATTCTTTTTAGGTTCCCTAATAGTAAATTGGAATCCCATCTTAAATAGATTAGTATGCCGTTTTTAAGAACTTGCTTAAGGTTCTGTGGAGCAATGAGGGTTCCTCCACCAAGACTCACAACTACATTTTCTTTTTGACTGATTGTCGCCAATTTTTGATTTTCAATTCTTCTAAAATACTCAATACCAAATTTTTCGATAATATCAAATGTTGTCATAGAGAAATCAGATTCTATAAGGTCATCTGTATCAATGAAAGTCATACCTAATCTTTTAGCTAAAAGTTTTCCGCAGGTACTCTTTCCGCTGCCCATAAAGCCTGTTAGGTAAATACTGTTCTTCATAAAAACTTATCTTTTTCTTTCCATTCACGAATACGTGGGATTAACTCTTCCATTGAATCACCGCCAAACTTCTTTAAAATTTCTTCTGCTAAAACAAGAGCAACCAAACTCTCTCCGATGACTGCTGCAGATGGAACTGCACAAACATCGGATCGTTCAAAATGAGCTGGTGATGATTCGAGAGTTGTCATGTTGACTGAATTTAAAGGAGTTTTTAATGTTGAAAGAGGTTTCATATGGGCTCTCAATAAGATAGCCTCCCCCGAACTCATTCCCGCTTGAATTCCTCCAGAGCGGTTTGAGGCATAGCCAATCCCTCGGTCTTTTCGTACAATTTCATCATGCGCCTCAGATCCGCGCAATTTTGCAACTTCATGTCCAATTCCCAAATCCACACTTTTAATTGCGTTTAAACTCATGAGGCATTGAGCAAGTTTTCCATCAAGCTTTCGATCCCAGTGCACATAACTTCCTAAGCCGACTGGAACCCCAATTGCTGCAACTTCAAACGACCCACCTAGAGTATCCCCTGCCTCGCCTGCATTTCTTATTTCTTCGACTGCACGAGTTTCTGCATCTGATGACACCATACGCACAGAGGAGGCCTCAACTTTTTCAAGAAGCCCCTCAGACCACTCTTCAATTAAAACGTCCTGAACACTTCCAATTTGAGTCACTCGGCTGTAAATTTGCACTCCGCACTCTTTTAAAAAAATTCTTGCGATTGATCCAATTGCCACTCTCATTGTTGTTTCACGAGCAGACGCACGCTCCAGCACATTTCTCATATCCTCAAAACCATATTTTTGCGCACCCGTGAGATCTGCGTGGCCTGGCCGAGGAATTTCAACTTTTCTTTCTGAACTTTGATCTTCCTCTTTAACACTCATAATTTTTTGCCAGTTTTTCCAATCTTTATTCTCAATCAAAAGTGAAATTGGACTCCCTAAGGTTTTTCCAAAACGAACTCCTGAAAGAATCTGAACAGCATCTAGCTCTATATTTTGACGATCCCCGCGACCGTAGCCCTTTTTACGACGAATCAACTCTTTTTGAATATCTTCCGCTTTCAAACAGAGTCCCGCAGGGACACCATCTAGAATTCCCACAAGTGCTTGCCCGTGACTTTCTCCAGCTGTTAAAAATCTCATAAAATATTCTCCCGTAATTCTTTATGGAGGTCTTTTTTATCTAAGACTGTGTGAAACCATATTTCCCATGTGATAAGAGCTTGATAAATTAACATCGAAAGTCCATCTCGCCTTTTAGGATGATCTTTCAAAAACCCATCGCCTGCGTAATTCACATCGTAGACCAATGAGTCTTTTGAAACTCCTCTGAGATCTATCCTTGCGTTTAGTGGAGCTGTATTAATAATGATGTCTTCAGAAAGTATTCCTTGGGGCATAGCACGTATCATTATTTGCGTTCTTGGAAAATCTCTTTGAAAACTTTTAGCAAGCTCCAAGAATTTCGGAGTTCTCATAGCTATATCTACTTGAGGTGTGCCCATCTGACAAAGAGCATATAAGACAGAGCGAGCCGTGCTTCCAAACCCAATAATCAGCGCCTTCTCTGGGGCCTCCCCTAGGGATTCTTTAAAACCCATCCAATCTGTGTTGTAAAAGTGAAGTTTTCCCTCTTTATGAAAAATCATATTTGAAGCTTGTAAGAAACGCACATCTCTAGATAAGAGTTCTTCACCTAGTAGAATCTCTTCTTTAAATGGATACGTGACATTACATCCAATCACGTCACTTTTAAAATAATCTTTTTTAAATGCTCTTACGTCTTGAACACATTTTTTTTCATATTGAATGGGAACATCTAATTTTTTTGATAAATATCTAAAAATTGTAGGAGATAGGGAATGTTCAATAGGATTTCCAACCACACATGCTTTTTTCATCTGAAGTTCTCCCAAAAATAGGAGTCTGATATAGCTGCGGTTTCAGCACCTCTGATTTCAATTTCTGCTTGTGCTGCAAAAGAGGCTATGGCTGCAGACATTGCAATTCGATGGTCACCAAATGCCTCCACAACTCCACCTCGAATGATTTGTTTCCCAGGAATTCTCAGAGTATCCGCTTCCACGGTCATTTTTAAACCTAAAGCTTCAAACATTTTCTGAGTTGTAAGAATACGATCTGTTTCTTTGAATCTGAGTTCTTTTGCATTGTGTATCACACTCTCTGAGCGAGCTTGAGTGGCCAGAATAGCAAGTACTGGAATCTCATCAATGAGCGACGGTAATTGCTCCTCCAGAATTTCAAACCCATCAAAATCTTGAGGGTGTACAACAAGAGTCCCTACAAGCTCGGGAAATTGTTGCTGAATGGTCTTATCTATACGAATTCCTAAATTTTGTAGTGTATGAATTGCCCCAAGCCTTGTTGGATTCAAGCAAAGAGAGTGAAGCTCCACACTTTGACCTGAAATTAAACTCGCAACAATCCAAAAAGCAGCAGCTGAAGGATCACTCGGGATTTTATATTCTGCTGATTTCAATTTTGGCTGTGGATAAAGTTGAATGGTTTGATCTAATATTTCAGTTGGAACTCCAAAGAGTGGAAAGAGCCTTTCTGTATGGTCTCGCGTTTTGTATTTTAAACTGAGCCTTAGTGGCTCTTGCATATAAAACGATGCAAACATAAGCGCTGATTTTACCTGAGCCGATGGACTTTCTAAATAAAACTCTCCACCCGATAATGAGGATGGAACTATTGTGATTGGCGCTTTATATTCTATCAATTCAATATTTGCGCCAAAATTTCGCAGCGGCTCAGCAACACGATCCATTGGACGGCTCATGAGCGATACATCACCCGTCAATCGAGATATAAATTTTTGACCGCTTAAGACACCTGCCATTAAACGCATAAGCGTTCCTGCATTTTCACAGTCAAGCTCTACGGCTCCATTTGATTTTGGGTCAAAATACAATCCTTTTCCAATAACTTGAACAGAACTCTCAATTGGATCTACGCCTTCAATATGGACTCCTAGTTTTTTTAAAACTTTTTGAGTTGCTCGAACATCCATACCACCAGAGATATTTTGAAACGAAGACGCTCCTTCTGCAAGAGCTGCTAGAATAAGACATCGATGAGAAATAGATTTATCCCCAGGCAGCTGGATATCTTTTGGAATTTTGTTTTGAGATAATAATCTCATGGATACGAGAGATCAAAAGTTCCGGCTATCTTTTTCACTTTTGAAATGACAGCCTCAAAACTTGAGTAGCTCAATGCTTGAGCTCCATCTGATAGAGCTTTATGAGGCTCATCATGCACCTCAATCATGAGTCCGTCAGCACCAGCGGCAATGGCTGCAAGACTCATAGGCTCAATCAAATCTCTTCTGCCCAGAGCATGACTTGGATCTACAATGACTGGCAAATGACTGAGTTGCTTAACCAAAGGGACTGCTGAAAGATCCAATAAATTTCGTGTTTCAGAATCAAAAGAGCGAATTCCTCGTTCACAGAGAATGACATTAGGATTCCCCTGATTCAAAATATACTCGGCACTGAGTAACCACTCTTTTACAGTTGCAGATAAACCTCTTTTCAAAAGTACTGGTTTATTTATTTTTCCAACTTCTTTTAAAAGACTGAAGTTTTGCATATTACGAGTTCCAATTTGCAAGATATCTGCCACTTCACATGTTTCTTGAGCTTCTCGTGCATCCATCAGTTCTGTAATCACTGGCATCTGAACATCTTTTTTGACTCGGTTGAGAATGCGCAGCCCCTCTTGTCCAAGCCCTTGAAATGAATAAGGTGATGTTCTTGGTTTAAAGGCTCCTCCACGCAATATGTGAGCACCGGCTTTTTTAACTGCCCGTGCGATTGCAAGAGCTTGTTCTTCAGACTCAATTGAACAAGGGCCTGCTATCATCAGAATTTGGGACGGTCCAAATTGATAAGGACCAACTTGAATTTTTGTTTTTTCAGATTTTATCTTGGATGATGTTAATGGATATTCCTGTCTGCTTATAATAACTTTTGCAACACCATCCATATTTGCAAAATCAAAGGGAACTTCTTTATCTTCGGTAAAGAAGATCGCTTCCGTTTGATCTACAGATTGTACAGACGGTTCGTAGCCTAGTTTTTTGATTTCACCAAATATGAAACTTTTCTGCTCGTCCGAAAGATTTTTCTTAAGTAGAAGTATCATATTAATTCTGCCTCATGGTCATATAATCAACAAGACCCTCAAGTGATGTGAAGCTTTGCAAAGAGGGTCCGTCCTTAGGCTGAGCAATTTGTTTAATTTGAGAAAGATTCTCTTTTGCGGCCATAAGAAATTGCGTAGCGTGCTGGCGAACGTTTTCAACGGAGGTAAACAAATCATCCTCTGTCCAAGGCCAAACTTGCGTATCCGATTTACCCAGGATATCCGAAACAGGCTTTTGTAGCTGAGGTTTTCTTGCTAGAAGATCAGACATAACATAGTTAACTAAGCCTTCTTTGATGTCTTTTGCGTAGTCTTTTTCACCCATGGATTGGAAATCAATCACATCATCCATCATTTGAAATGCAATTCCCAGATTTTCACCAAAGGCAGCTGCATGTTTCATAAGTTCAGATCGAGACTCCTCATAAGAGGAAACTCTTGCTGCTACTTTACAACACCAGCTCATGAGGCTAGCTGTTTTTCTTTTAGAAACTTCGATGAGTTTATCTGAAGTGGTATTGATTTGACCACGCAAGTCCATCTGAAGCCATTCCCCATTTACAAGGTCTTCAACAACAAGAGAAAGATCATGAATAATTTCAACATCACCTTGCTCAGAGAGCTCAACCATGACACGTGCTAAGAGTAAGTCTCCAGCCAAAACTGCTTTTTTATTGGAAGATTCAGCATTGATTGTTTTATAGTGCCTTCTCATCACAGCGCTATCCACCACATCATCATGAGCTAAAGAAGCAGAGTGGGTAAATTCGGCCGCTCTTGCAAATGGGTACATACGTTCTGCAGAGACGCCAAGGGCTTGACCCATTAAAAAACACAGTGCGGGCCTGAGCCTTTTCCCACCAACTAAAACAGTACGGTTTAGTAAATGGGGAATTTCTGGTATGGAGTGGTTTGTTCGTAGAACCAGATCTAGTGAATGTATGGAGTGTTGTATAGGTGCTAAAAAATCCAATTTCTACCTCAAAAAAACAAGTGCCCAATGTACATAAAACTCTTGCGATATACAAAGCGAATATTTGACCATGAAGGAGTTCATCTCACTCTATATAACGCGCAGAGCTAATTATACACTAATTCTTTCCAAAGTTTAAGAAAATTTAAACTCAAGGCCTGATATTCTTATAGAAACTTGATCTGATTGTAAAACCATGTCATTTTGTGTAACTGATAGCGAATTGATAAACAAGACGGAGATTCACCTATGTTGTCGCGAATTCTGTGCTCTTCTGTATTCCAAAAAGTCATTATGGCAGTAACAGGGCTTTCACTTATTATCTTTGTGATTACCCACCTTTCAGGAAATATTACACTTTATTTTCCAGATGGGACCCCGTTCAATAAGTATGCTGATTTTCTAGCCTCACTTGGATGGCTGCTTTATGCAGCTGAAATCGGCCTAGTGGCAACATTTTTACTTCATATTGCAACAGCTATACAGCTGAAAATGAGTAACTCAAAAGCAAGGCCTGTAGGCTACAAGGTTTATCAATCTAAAGGTGGACCAAGTAAGGCAAACCTCTCCTCTCGCTTTATGATTGTATCTGGAATAGCTCTACTTGGTTTTTTAGTACTTCATATCTGGCAATTTAAATATGGACCTGGAATTGAGCAGGGATATGTTGTTGATATTGACGGAAAACAAGTACGTGACCTTCACAGGTTAGTAATCGAGACATTTCAAAATCCACTTTATGTCGCAATCTATGTTATCAGCATGGTACTGCTGGGTTTTCACCTTCGACATGGATTTTGGAGCGCATTTCAATCACTGGGAATGAGAAACCCCGCTCTCCACTCAGCTCTTTATAAACTTGCATTCGTATTGGCTGTCTTAATTTCCCTTGGATTTCTAGGAATCCCTGTTTGGATTTACCTTAACTCAACAGGAGTTGCATCATGAGTACATTGAATTCAAAAGTTCCATCTGGTGACCTTAAAAATAAGTGGGATTCACATAAAGCAAATTTAAAACTCGTAAATCCAAATAATAAACGCAAACACACAGTTATTGTTGTTGGAACAGGACTGGCCGGAGCCTCTGCCGCTGCATCACTAGCTGAACTAGGCTACAATGTTTTGAATTTTTGCGTACAAGATTCAGCTCGCAGAGCTCACAGTATTGCTGCTCAAGGCGGTATCAATGCATCCAAAAACTATCCAAATGATGGAGACAGTGTTTGGAGACTCTTTTACGATACCATTAAAGGCGGAGATTTTCGTGCACGTGAAGCAAATGTCTATCGACTTGCACAAGTGAGTGCAAACATTATTGATCAATGTGTGGCTCAAGGTGTTCCGTTTGCACGCGAATATGGGGGAGCCCTAGCTAATAGATCATTTGGAGGAGCACAACTTTCTAGAACCTTCTATGCTCGAGGCCAAACAGGTCAGCAACTTTTATTAGGAGCTTATCAAGCACTCATGAAGAATACGAGCACGGGCAAAGTAAAAATGTTCTCTCGAAGGGAAATGTTAGATCTTGTATTAGTAGATGGAAAAGCACGAGGAATTATTGCGCGTAACCTTGTGACGGGACAACTTGAGAAATATGCTGCCGATGCAGTCTGTATTGCAACTGGTGGATATGGGAGAGTTTACTTTCTTTCTACAAATGCATTTAACTCAAATGCAACTGCAGCATGGAGATGCTACAAACGCGGAGCTTATTTTGCTAACCCTTGTTATGTCCAAATTCACCCAACATGCATCCCCGTTTCTGGTCACTACCAATCTAAGCTCACTTTAATGTCTGAATCTCTTAGAAATGATGGACGAGTTTGGGTGCCTAAAAGAAAAGAAGATACAAAGAAAGACCCTAATACAATCGCAGAGAGTGAGCGTTATTATTATCTTGAAGAACGCTACCCATCTTTTGGTAACTTAGTTCCAAGAGATGTGGCATCTCGCAATGCCAAAGATGTTTGTGACCAAGGTTTGGGAGTGGGAGCCTCTGGTCAGGCAGTATACTTAGATTTTAGAGATGCAATCCGAAGAGATTCCGAAAAAGTGATTCGCGAAAAATACGGGAATCTTTTTGATATGTACAAGCAGATCACAGGTGAAGATCCTTATAAAGTACCAATGAAGATCTACCCAGCAGTTCACTATACTATGGGAGGTCTTTGGGTTGATTACAACTTGATGACAACTATCCCTGGTCTGTATGCACTCGGAGAGTCGAACTTTTCTGACCATGGAGCAAATCGCCTTGGAGCATCGGCGCTTATGCAAGGCCTTGCAGATGGATACTTTGTTATTCCATACACAATCGGCGACTATATAGCCTCAGAAAAATTTAAACCTGTCACAACTGATTCGCCGGAATTTTTTGAAGCAGAAAAAAATGTAAGAGCAAATATCAACAAGCTCATGGATGTTGGAAGTCGCGGCAAAAAAACAGTTATAGAGTTCTACAAAGAACTGGGCCAACTCACTTGGGACAAAGTCGGTATGTCTCGAAATGCCGAGGGACTTAAGTTTGCTATCAACCGCTATCAAGAGTTACGTGAAGATTTTTGGTCCAACTTAAAACTGACAGGAACAAGCGAAGAATATAACAAGTATTTAGAACTGGCAGGACGTGTTGCTGACTTCTTAGAGCTAGGTGAATTAATGGCAAGAGACGCACTTCACAGAGAAGAATCTTGCGGCGGGCACTTCCGCGAAGAGAGCCAAACAGCTGAAGGAGAAGCAAAGCGAAATGATAAAGATTTTTGTTATGTTGCTGCTTGGGAATACAAGGGCGCAAATCAAGAGCCGTCTTTGCATAAAGAAGATCTGTCGTTTGAAAATGTGAAACTCTCAGAGAGAAGTTATAAATAACTGGAGACACGATACGAATCGCATCACCTGTAACTAATGAAGCATGAATAAGGAGAATTTATGAATTTAACTCTACAAGTATGGCGCCAAGAGAATGCAACAAAAGAAGGACGTTTTGTAACTTACAAAGCAGATGATATTTCTCCTGACATGTCGTTTTTGGAAATGCTTGATCTCGTTAATGAACGACTCATTAAGGCTGGCGAAAGACCGATTGAATTTGAAAGTGATTGCCGAGAAGGAATTTGCGGATCCTGTGGATGTGTTATTAATGGACAAGCTCACGGACCTCTCCGTGGAGTGACAACATGTCAGCTTCATATGCGATCATTCAAAGATGGAGATACCATAGTTATAGAGCCGTTTCGTGCGAAGGCATTTCCTATTATAAAAGATCTTGTTGTGGACAGAGGTTCATTTGATCGTATTATCCAATCTGGAGGATACGTAACAGTCAAGACTGGCCCTCAACCTGATGGAAATGCAACTCCTATTGGAAAAGACGTTGCAGATAAAGCGATGGATGCAGCTGCATGTATCGGTTGCGGCGCTTGTGTTGCTGCCTGCCCAAATGCATCTGCTGCACTCTTTACATCTGCCAAAGTTGCTCATATGTCTTACCTCCCTCAAGGCCAGGTAGAAGCTCATAAGCGCGTTGTGAATATGATTGCACGACATGATGCTGAAGGATTTGGAAATTGCACAAACATCGGGGAGTGCCACGCTGCTTGTCCGAAAGAAATTTCCATCCAACACATTGCTATCATGAAGAAAGAGTATATTTGCGCAGCAGCCAACTACGAACCAGAAATTCAAAGATCCGAGGGAGCGATTTAGTTTAATCTGCTAGATTTTTTAATTTCTTTTTAAGAAAATTGTCTCTTAAATCTCAAACAGTCCTCGCAGAGATGAATTTCTTATTCATTATTATGAAAAGTATGCTTGCGAGGGCAGCTCAACCACATATGTGGTTGAGCGCATGGATGGCCCAAGCATATGGTCACCACGATGGTGACTGCATCTTTTCTATAATAAAAAATAAGAAATTCAGTCTGCTGCGGAAATCGTTTGAGAGACAATTTTCTTAAAAAGAAATTAAAAAATCTATAAATTCTTGGGCTCTTTGAGACCTAAATATCTATCAATCCCATAATGAGCTAGATAGATGATTGGCGTAATTCCAATTGCGATTAAAACCTTGTAGGTATAATTCGTTACGGAAACTTGCAGAAACTGCTCCGTCGTCCATGTCCCCGGCAGCCAAAACGCTATGCCCAAAACAATAAATGTATCAATTAACTGAGAAATAACTGTTGAGCCCGTTGCACGCAACCAAAGCAAAGCACCTTTTGTTTTTGATTTAAAAAATAAGAAAATCATAACGTCGAGCAACTGACTCACCAAAAATGCAGTTACACTACCTACAATGATCCATAGTGATTGCCCAAAAACCTGATTAAATAACTCTCCTGATACAGGAGAAAAAGGTGCGGCAGGAATCTGCATCGAAATAAATAGCAGAGCGAAGGCATATAAAATTAATCCCACAGTTAAAAAAGTAAGTCTTTTAACACCTGGTTTTCCATAGTACTCATTTAAAAGGTCAGTCGTAATAAATACGATTGGCCACGGTATTACTCCCATGGTCATAGTAAAGGGCCCAACTTGAATAAGTTTAACCCCAATGATCTCTGCCATTAGTGCATTTGTAATAAATAGCCCTGCTAGAATAAGGTATACAATACCTCTTCGATTAAAAAGATCATTTGCTATTTGCATAGTCCGTCAAATCCTTTTGAAATCTCTGATAATTTCTGAGTGCGTACTTGAGAGTTTCTTGGCCCTCTCTCAACTCCGTAGGAACAAGAGCTTTTATAGGCTCCGAGCTGCCGAAAATATCTCCCACCACTTGTCTGGCTCTATTTTGTGTATTCACAACAACATCATTCTCACCATGATAAATCTGATCTAAGGAAACTAAAATTTGGTTTAGTATTCCATAGTAACGATATCTCATAGAGACAAGATTTGGATCGTTATCCGCAGACAAAAATTGAACATTCAGCTCAGCTGCAGTCAAAAAATCATAAGTCGATATCTGAGAGAAATCCAATGCGGCTGTACTTTCTAAGCGCTGACCAGATAACGGTTGATCAGTTTGAATTTTAAAAACAGAATTGTTTAACTGATTGTTTCTAATCTTGATTTGCTCTAGCAACTCAAAAGTACATATTTGAAAAGAGAGATCACTTGATAAATCATCGCACTCTGTCTTCTGCTGACTTGATTGAACCATTTTGTTTGGCTCAACAAACTCCAACTGAGCCCAAGAATTGGCACTATAGAATCCCGTCAAAGCGATGAAAAATAAATATCTCATACTCAATTGATCCCTTTTTTGAAGTTGCAATATATGCCATACACTAGAAAAAAACCTAGTCTTATTAAAACCTTATATAATTATTCCATATCCAGAACCAATACTTCACATAGCTAAAATCTGAGGGTATTGGGTTGTTATGGAGTCCGTATGAAATCAGATAAAATCAATCAAATCGCAATGTACTGGCTGAAGCATCTTAAGAATAACTATTTAGGTGATAATTATAGCTGGGTAGGCATCTACTGGATGGAAAACTTTATTCATCCAGATTGTAAAGATTCAACAGATTTAGTTCTTGGACCCTATATTGGCTTTGAAACTCCCCATACACGCATTTCACTGCAGAAAGGACTCTGTGGCCGAGCCATACGAGAAAATAAAACACTCAATATTGATAATGTTCAGAGTAGCCCTGAGTATTTGTCATGCTCGATAGAAACAAAATCAGAAATCGTCATCCCTCTTCGACTTTCTGACGGTACTCCGTTTGGAGAGCTAGATGTGGATGCAAAGACACTATCTGCATTCTCTCCTGAATTAGAAAAGATCTTGGAAGAAGAATGCCAAAAGATATCTCAAGAAATTTGTAAAATTTTATAAAGTTCTTTGAAAGATACGTCGACCTTGCGAATCTGTCGTATAGCAGCCGATTGTTGCCGTTTGAAAAATATCATCTTTTCGTCTTATATCGTCATCTGTTAGTCTTTTAAAAACAACTTTCTTATTAAGACCGTATGTAAACTCAACTTTATCTATTCCTTCTACAAATTGATATGTCAGGGATTCTACGTCAGAAAGGATTTGTCCTGCGGCGCAAGAGTTAGCAGAGAAAACAAATGTTAATCTTTGTAAATCTTTATCTTGATCACGTTTATATAAACCTGATTTCATCTGAATACCATTCTGAAATGTATCGGAGTCATTTGATTCTACAACGCGTACACTCTCGTCTTCAAACTCATAGAGATAGGTTATTTTCTCTTGTGTACGCACATCTGTCACAGAAGCTTCCCAAACACCATTCAGAGCCTTATCCATATCCTTCTCTTGTGAGCAACCCACAAAAGAAATGATTGAAAGTGTTAGGATGAGGCGTCTTAAAAGCATTTGATACTCCTTACTTACTTTGCTCACCGCAAACAATTGCAGATGACTTAAGTGTAAAGTCGATTCCTTCTTCTTCATTAAAGAGGTCTAATTCAAGATCTATTTTTTCTTGGTTGATAAAGAGAGTCTTACCATTAACAGTAAAATTTAAGTCTTTTAAGCCAAAGTGAATTTTTCTGATAACTTCTTGAGCCATATAGTCTTTTTCACTCTTAGCTCTTTCATGCACAACTTTTTGCAAATCAACATGTGATTCCTCAGGAACCAATATAAGGCCTAAGTCAGTATGATCAGAAATAGGTTCAATTTTCTTGATTGAAGTTACACTTCCATCACTTGATAAATCCACAGCGAGTCTAAGCATAACAACACCCGTTCCATTAGGTGCCATTGTACACTTATCTTCTCCTTGAATCTCTTTATCAAGAAGTATGATTCTAATTTCATAAGTGCTTACGTTCTCATTTCCTCGATCTTCTAATGTTTTAACAATAATCTGCTTAGCTTCGAACTTTTTGTTATCAATAATTTGTTTGGATTCTCGTTCTTTTAAACAAGGATCGCTAGCAGACATATCATCATTTAATTTAAGACCACACGTTTGTTCAGATTGAGAGTCTTGATCTTGTTGCTTATTTCCATTGTTATCAGACTTTGAATCTGCTGTGGTTGCATCAGCGGAATCAGCTTTGTCTGGATCAACAAGCGCACTTGCACCCGACTTACCATTAGAAACTTTAACAGCTCTTTTATTGCTATCTTTTCCACATGCCGAAATGATGACATTAAGAACAAACAACAACAACAGTACCAATGTGATTCTACCTAATTTCATATATTTACTCCGTAAATAAAGGTTTACGTGTATATACTGAGCAAGTGTCATTCCAATCACTTAGATTTGATTTGGCTGTGAGTAAAAAGAGTGGCAACAATCAGACAATTATTTATGCCTTTTATTTGAATTTGGCAGATCACCACTCCAACCCGATCACTAGTTCCGTGACACCCAAATACAAAAATTGTCCCTAAAAGGTAACAGTTACCTTTTAGACTGAGCGGCGATATTTTCCTCCGACTTCGTAAAGAGCTTGAGTCATTTGCCCTAGGGAACAATAACGAGCAGCCTTCATGAGAGCCGAGAAAACATTTTTTCCAGTCAAAGCCGTAATTTTTAGATCCTCTAAACACTGACGTGCCTTATCAGAATCTTGGTATACACTCACGCTCTCTAGTTGCTGCTTCTTCTCCTCCGGAGTTGCACGAGCAAGTTCGATCTTTGGAGGACGATAATTTGCGTCTAAAGTTTTTGGATCTATGTACGTATTAACCCCAACAATAGGCAGCTCACCCGTATGCTTCAAGGTTTCATAGTGGAAGGATTCATCCTGAATTTTGGATCTTTGGTACTGTGTCTCCATAGCTCCAAGCACACCACCTCGTTCATTGATTTTCAAAAACTCCTCGAGTACAGCTTCCTCTACCAAATCCGTTAACTCTTCAAAAAAGTAACTTCCTTGAAGTGTATTTTCATTCACAGCGGGCCCAAACTCTTTATTGATTATCATCTGAATGGCCATAGCTCTTCTGACAGATTCTTCCGTTGGAGTTGTGATGGCTTCATCATATGCATTTGTATGAAGTGAATTACAGTTATCATAAATCGCAATCAGCGCCTGAAGTGTCGTTCGAATATCATTGAAATCAATTTCTTGCGCATGCAGAGAGCGCCCAGAAGTTTGAATATGATATTTTAATTTTTGAGATCTGTCATTTGCACCATACAGATTCTTCATCGAAATCGCCCAAATACGACGAGCAACTCTACCTAAAACAGAATACTCAGGATCTAATCCGTTGCTAAAAAAGAATGAAAGATTTGGAGCGAAATCATCAATTTTCATTCCTCGCGATAAATAGTACTCAACATAAGTAAACCCATTCGACAATGTAAAAGCTAATTGGCTTATAGGATTAGCTCCCGCCTCAGCTATGTGATATCCAGATATACTAACAGAATAAAAATTTCGAACCTGATGGCTGATAAAATAAGACTGAATATCCCCCATCATTCTGAGTGCAAAGTCTGTTGAAAAAATACAGGTATTCTGTGCTTGATCTTCTTTTAGAATATCAGCTTGAACTGTTCCCCGTACCACACTTAATGTTTGAGCTTTGACATCATTCCACTCCTCTGGAGTTAGAACTCTACCTAATTCAGATTCTTTTTTATCGACTTGCTGATCAATAGCCGCATTCATGAAAAAAGCCAATATAATCGGAGCAGGCCCATTAATTGTCATACTCACAGAAGTATTTGGTGCGCAGAGATCAAAACCCTCCAATAGTTTTTTCATATCATGAAGTGAGCAAATACTCACTCCACTCTCACCCACTTTACCATAAATGTCTGGTCTAATTGCAGGGTCCTCACCGTAAAGAGTCACACTGTCAAATGCTACTGATAGCCTTTTTGCAGTATCATCCTTAGACAAGTAATGAAATCGACGATTTGTGCGCTCTGGAGATCCCTCTCCTGCAAACTGCCTCTTTGGATCCTCGCCTTCTCTCTTAAGCGGAAACACACCTGCTGTATACGGAAAATTTCCTGGAACATTTTCTAATTTTAAAAATTTGTATCGTTCTCCCCAGTCTTTAAACTTTGGAACTACAACTCTCTTTATCTGCAATCCACTCAAAGATGTCTTAACTAATGGTTGTTTAATAACTTTGTCTCGAACCTTATAAGAATACTCATCACCTGAATACTGCTCTAAAAGTTCATCGTAATTTTGTAAGGCTTTAAAATCTTCGTTTTCAAGCTTTTCGATTCGCTTTTGCATTTCATTTTTAATATGAGTACTTGGGGCTATCTCTTGAGCAATCTGAAGGGCTGAAATTTCTGTCGCGATTTCTGCTCCTACACTCACCTTTTTTTTGTAATCTCTTACAGATTGCACAATCTGAGAGAGATAATTTTTTCTTTCGGCCGGAATAATGACTTGTTTTTCAGATGAACGAAGTCTTTGTTTAAGATCATCACTTACTTTATACCGATTCATTTCTAGTTTTTCTGAAACTAGATTTGATATTGAAAAAAACAAATTATTCACACCAGAGTCATTAAACTGCGAAGCTTGCGTTAAAAACACAGGAAGCTCTGAATCCTCTTTTACATGAAAAAGTTTTCGTGACCTCCGGTACTGTTTTCGCACATCTCTTAAAGCATCAAGAGCGCCCTTGCGATCCGCTTTATTAATTGCGATTAAATCTGCAAAGTCGATCATATCGATTTTTTCTAATTGTGACTGGGCTCCAAACTCGGACGTCATAACATACAAAGATAAATCCGAAAATTCTGTAATTGCACCATCCGCCTGCCCTATTCCAGAAGTTTCTGCAATGATGAGATCAAACAAATGGCTCTCGCGGGCATAATTTAGAATATTAGGAAGTGCATTTGAGATTTCGCGGCCTGATCCGCGCGATGCGATTGATCGCATATACGCGTTCTCACTTTCAAGTGAATTCATACGTATTCGATCACCCAGAAGAGCTCCACCTGTTTTTCTCTTTGTGGGATCTACACAGAACACGCCTACATTTGAATCTTTAAAAATGTAATTCCAACGTAGAACTAGTTCATCTACAAGTGATGATTTTCCAGCTCCACCCGTTCCTGTAACACCCAGAACTAAAGCTTTTTCATTGGTGCGCGGTTTTATTTTTAAATTTGGCGATTTTCCTTCTTCTACACAAGATATCTGCAACCCAAGATTTCGCTCAAAAATAAGCTGTGAAATAAAAGAATCTGTAGATGATGGCTCGGAAATCTTGTGTGCTTCTTCTAATATATTAAAATCACACCCCTGCACAATCATCTCTATCATGCCCTCAAGGCCTAGGCGTCTGCCATCATCTGGATGAAATATCTGTGCTATTCCATATCTCTCTAATTCCTGCTTTTCTTCGTGAACAATGACACCACCACCGCCGCCCCAGATTTGAACATACGGACTGCCTGCTTGATTTAAAAGATCTCGAGTATACTTGAAGTACTCCATGTGCCCGCCCTGGTAAGAGCTAATACAAATTCCTTGAGCACACTCTTGAAGAGCCGCACGTACGACATCATGAACGGATCGATTGTGCCCCAAATGGATAACTTCACAACCAGCATCCTGAAGAATTCTCCTCATGATATTAATCGAAGCATCATGACCATCAAAAAGCGAAGCAGCTGTAATAATACGAATTTTATTTTTTGGTGTATAAGCCATAGCTTAAAAATTTAATAGTTTTCATGGCTTATAGGCAATCTCTCAAGTAGATATGACGCACTCATTCCCGAAAAAAGAGCGTGTTGATTCTTAGAATTGCGGCTTTCGCTTTTCAAGAAAAGCCGTTACGCCCTCAATTTGATCTTGAGAGCCAAATAAACTTGCAAACTCATGAGCCTCAATAGAAAGCCCTTCATCAAGACTCACATCAAAACCATTATTGAGAGCTTGTTTTGCATGGGCTATTCCAAGAGGACTTTTCGTTAAAATCATTTCACTAAATTTTAAAGTTTCTTCGACCAGATTGGATTCAAAAATATGATTCACAAGACCAAAACTAAGAGCTTCTTGAGCAGTATAGTGTTTGCCCGAGTAGACCATCTCTCGGGCCTTTTGAAGCCCAATATAACGACTTAATCTTTGTGTGCCACCGAATCCTGGAATTAACCCTAGGCTTACTTCTGGCAACCCAAATTTTGCATTGGGAGCACAGAAAAGAAAATCACAGGAAAGCGCTAGCTCAAGACCACCACCGAGTGCAAACCCATTTATAGCCCCAATAACGACTTGAGGTAATTTTTCAAATTTTCTAAAAACAGATTGTCCTTTTAATGCAAACTCTTTTGCGGAATTTTTATCGAGCGTCGATATTTCTTTGATGTCCGCACCTGCAACGAAAGCCTTTTCTCCTGCACCAGTTAAAATAATTATGCGTGTGCCCTTCGAAACCGAGCTAGCATAGGAATCTAGTTCAGATAATACTTCAGAGTTTAAAGCATTCAAGGACTGAGGACGATTGAGAGTCACAATATCAATGGCACCCTTTTTTTCTAAAATAATATTCTTATACATTCCTACCTCACGTATATTTATAGAATCCACGGCCGGTCTTTTTACCTAGCCACCCTGCTTCTACATATTTTTTTAAAAGTGGGCAAGGACGATACTTCGTATCTCCTAAGCCCTCATGAAGTACATTCATGATTGCAAGGCACGTATCAAGTCCAATAAAATCAGCAAGAGTTAACGGCCCCATTGGCTGATTAGTCCCTAGCTTCATAGCAGAATCAATTTCTTCTACAGTCGCAATTCCCTCATACAAAGTAAATACAGCTTCATTAATCATTGGCATCAAAATACGATTCACTATAAATCCAGGCATATCACGAGACACAACAAAGGTTTTACCCATTTTTTCTGCAAGGTTTTTAACGGTTGCAAATGTATCCTCTGAAGTTTGCAAGCCTTGAATTCCTTCTACTAATTTCATAAGAGGAACTGGATTCATAAAATGCATCCCAGCAACTTTGTGAGGCTTTTGAGTCACTGAAGCTATTTTTGTAATAGAGATTGAAGATGTGTTAGAGCACAGAATACACTCTGGTGAAGTGATTTGATCTAAATCTTTAAAAATTTTGAGTTTAAGATCTAAGTTCTCAGTAGCAGCCTCAACAACCAAATCACAAGACTTCATATCCTCTAGCTTAAGAGTTGGCAAAATGTTTGAAAGCAACTTTTTTTTATCTTCTTCTTTCATCAGTTCTTTTTTGATAAGTCGGTCACAAGAGGCCGCAATAGTTTGCAAACCTTTATCAAGAGAGGCCTGAGAAATATCAAATAATACTACTTTTAATTGAATACTTGCAGCAACTTGAGCAATACCATTTCCCATTTGCCCAGCACCAACAACACCGATTGTTTTTACATTCATATGTCCTCCACTACACTTCTTAATAAAATAGCTTATACGGCAGCATTATATTCAGCTTCAAATGTAAGTGAATGTTTTTCTGATGAGTTTCACAAATTATGACGCGAATGTGGACAAAAAGGTACGGCGTACCTTTTACCTTTTAAAATATGGAGAGGGAGCGCACTTTCCAGACGATTTGAATTTCGTTGTTGTTAACCTCATTGGATTCTTCTTTGTTGATCAATCCCCAGATGTAGAGGTTTGAGGTTTTTAACTCATTAAAAAAAGCAAGCCCAGCAATGATCCTCTTCTCAACATCTCCTTCAACCGAATGATCGGGCTCGTAAACTTCATAGCGAAAAACACCATTCATTCGTGACGATAAGGGATGGCTAACATCTATGTGATAATCCCAAAACTTAACCTCTGTATTGCCTGACGTCTGCTCTGTCTCTTGCTTTGCATAAAATCCTTCTACTAAAACTAATAAACTTTGAAATTCAAAACTTAAGTAGGAGTTGAAATAGCTAAACGTCTCTTGAGGATCTAATTTTGATTTTTCATACTTGCCATTAGAAGCCGATACGGCCACATCTACGCCGCGATCGTTTTTCCAACCAACCTTTGCCGTATGCCACATTTTCCCATCAACATCTTTGCCATTTTCCCCATTATGGAGAGCAAATTCTGTATAAAAACCTGCAGAATCCACATGGTAAGAGGCCCCCATATCTCTAAATCCAAATTCATGATTTTCAAAAAACAAGGTGCGTGGAAAATACCACTCAGATTCTCGTCTTGCAGACTCCCACCCTAAAAACAAAGGGATTATACCAGCTCTAATATTTCCGTAACCCGAATCCCACTGAGCATATGCTTCAAAAAATCTCAATTGATCATACTCTCCAGAAATGGAAACGTTTGTTGGCAGTCTTTCATTGATATTCATCAGTTCAAACTGACCAACTCCAAAATGAGTTGATAACTCGCGGCTCATTTTCCATGAAAAAAAGAAATAACTACGATCTAATTCAAATTTTTGCTGACCAGCTTCTTCTGCATAAAATCTTGGCTGCAGTAAAATATCAGATAATGCAAGTTCACCCACAAGTTCTTTGTGACCCGTTTGAGCAAACACACTTGAGTTGCTAATCAACATAAGCAATAAAAAAAGAGAGATCTTTCGCATGTTTAAGTATTATAGCATCGGATACGATGAGGTCGACAGCAAAACGTTAACCCTGAGACTTTTGGAAAGCTTTTGACATTTTTTCATGTGCCAGAGTCTTCAAATGATGCCGATCTTCTTCGTTTAGACCGGTTGTCGAAATCGGATCTAAAATCTGAATACGACAACTCCTTCTTTTGTCTAGTCTAAAGATATAATGACTTTTAGGAAGAATCTCGTGGGCACCCGTTAAGACCAGAGGAACGATTGGTACTTGAGCCTGAAGAGCTGTCACAAAAGGACCAGATTTAAACTCACCGACTCTCAGTTGAGTCTGTCGCGTTCCTTCTGGAGCTAAAATTATATTAAGTTGATCTCTTTTAATTTTCACAATTGCATTTCGAAGTGCCACAACTGCTTGCGCTCGATTTTTTCTATCAATAGGAATAATTCCCATCATTTTCATACCCCATCCAAATAGCGGAATATAGAAAAGCTCCTTTTTTGCACCGAATCTGAGCTTTCTGGGAATGCCTGCAAATATAATTGGGATATCAAACAAGCTGAGATGATTAAAAATATACAAACAGGGTTCTTGCGGCAGCTTTTCGATACCCTCCACAACAACATCAACTCGAGACAAATAGTTAATGCTCTTTGCCCACCACTGTACAAAGTAGTCAACTTTGTCAGAAAAACCTGTGAACACAAATAGAACAACTAATATAGCTCCCATAAGAGTTAGTATTCCAGCAAGAATCATAGCCAAGACACCAACAACCTTAATCATAGAATCGCACCCTCTAAATATTTTTTAAATGCAGGAGTTATTTGCTTTAAATTATTCAAAAAAAATTGAAACTGAGGATCTTTACTTGAAAGATGCTCAGGTAGATCCATTTGAGCATCATCCATGACACATTTTACAACTTGTACAGATAAATTTTTCTTCTCCTTACATTCCTGTAGAACGTAAAATGATTCCATATCAACAGCATCACAGCCGGTTTCAGTATATATTCTCTTTTTGTCTTCGCATTTTGTGATTGCCCTTGGAACAGTCAATAGCGTTAAATACGATTCTCCTGCAGAAGTCTCAATTTTACCACCTGCATGCAGATAAACCTCCGCAGGATAAACCACATCACCAATCTTCAATTTTGGATTTAAAGCTCCGCAAAATCCAATCACAAGGACTTGAACAATTCCTTTTTCCTCGACAAAGACACGTTCTATTGATTTTAAACAATTTTCTTTTCCCTGCCCTGTGTTCAGAAGATAGTAATACTGATTCTGGCGTGAACACTTAGATTCAAAACTTGAAATTTTTTGAACTCTCTCCATCAGAGATTCTACTAATTTATATTCGTGTGGGAATGATGTAATAACAAGATTCACTTTCGCCCAAGAACTCTCAGTCGTGTCGCCAACTTTTGTCTTTTTTTATACTCTTCGTGAGCCTGCGGACCCGATAGGCTTTTAATATAAGTCTCATAGTCCATAATTTGAATCTCAAAAGGAAAGAAGAAATGAATATTCTTGCCTCCCAACTCTAGCTCAACAAGATGACGACAAATAAATTTAATAAATCTATATTGATCAGAAGAAAATTCGTTACCTTTAATATTATACTCTGCTCTATTTTCACTTTGATTGAGCTTAAGCAAAAGTAATTCGTGAATCTTTGTTAAATCCGATTCGTTAGGATTTTCTCTTATCGTTTCAAAAAATAGATTAACTGGATATAAAGAATTATTCGATTGCTCAGGCATAATATTTGGCAAACTCACAACATTTTCTTTGAATAAAAAATCGATAACGCGAAAGACATCTGCTAAGTTTTTGGTTACAAATCTAACTCCCAATCTGTCCAAAAGAGAAATTGCAACTGCTTGTCTTTTGCTCAAGAGTTTAATAACGCTACTTGAAGATCTTTTAAATGGCTTAACTTCAAATTTACTCAGGGTTATTGCATTATCCTGCTTACCCATTCGTATTCCTGATACAGGGTCCTCTTGGACGTGATTCTTAAAGTTTTTTAAAATTTGCTCCTGAATCTGATCTGAGTACTGACTAAAGAGATCATTTTGAATATGAGCATAGGCGTGCATCACCTTGAGAATTGCACAGGCCCAAACTGTATTCTCTGCATCTTTCTTGTTGCTCGCAATCAAAAGTAGATTTGAAATATCACCTAAAAGAGAAGGGTCCGCCAAATGCTCTGGAATTTTTTCTCCTTCATCCAAAATATGTTCTCGCAGTAATGAAACCGCTTTTCGATGAATTCCCCAAAGTTCTTCTAGATCTTCATTCTTGTTCGTATCGTAGCCATATGTTTTGATAAAAGCATCCGCCTGCTCAGACGTCATAGGATCTAAATGGTTCATATCGATAACTGAGTGACCAGAAAGAATACCTTTAATGATTTGCTCTGAAAGACTTAACATCATGGCTACATCATAAAAAATAAAAAAGCCTCTCGTCAATGAGAGGCTTGAGGGACTTATAAATTTAATTTTTATGTTATAAAATCGTACCGTTTACATTTAAACGAAATGTACCAAGTGTTCCTCGATTACCGTTGTTACCAACGTATTCGATATCACCTACAAATTGGCCATTTTGAACACGACCATCAATAGTCACAGATCCGTACTCATCACTAAAAGTCACATTTGCCCATGAATAGTTGACTTGACCTCTAATATTTGATTGCACTTCAGGTCCAAAATAAACTGTCAAGGGCGCCGCACCAGATTGTGTGTAGCTGTCCCAAAACACAATTCCCAAACGTGAATTTTGCGTATCAATTGATCCATTTGCACCACGAACAAGGTTCATTGCTACAACAACATTTGTTGGATACTCACCAGAAATTTCTCCAATTTCATCTTGAGGAACGCCTCCACTCATTAAGAAATCTGGCGCCACTTGCGACATATTATAATTGTAGACATCAGATTTTGGTGAGCTATCTAAAGCATCCCAACCACTTCCGTTTTGTATGCCTAATCCAGATTGCCCTGGAGATGTTCCTGCGTGATAACCACGATTTCCACGGCTTACCTTGGAGCCATCTTTCTTTTTGTTACAAGCCACCGCCCCTAGACCGAGTATGATGGCAGTTGTGAGTAATAAAAGTTTCTTCATATATACTATCCCTCTAAAAGTTTAAAATCCGTCTAAACTCTTATAAGGCAATAGCAATGCCAGCAGAGACCTCATAAATTCGATCTCATAAATTGCAAAATATGATATTAAATAAAAGGACCTTTTTTGTACTCGCGTGTAAAGTTCTAAAAATCGACAACAGTTTAGCAACTATTTTAAGATCTCTCGAAGAAGATCGACAGCTGATAAGCTTGCGCTCGGATTGGTTTTATAAACCTCCCGGTAAAGCTCTCTCGCCAGAATGGAGGCATGTCTCTCCACAACCCATGCAGAAGAGCTGAGCAAGCCTGTTTGAGTTCTATGCAATGGATAGGTGTAGAGGGAGTTGAGTTGATTTGAAAACTCAGTAACACTCGCAAGATATTGTCCTTGTAATACTTGAAATTCTCCAGCTTGAGATGGATCTCTTCCATTCATCTCAAAGCGCAAAACACTCACTCCTCCGGACGTTGTCTCAACCATAATCTGAAACATTCTAGCAAGAGAAACATCGCTACTTATATCATCTCTAATTGCATACTTGACTTTAAAATTTGAACTCTCTGTTAAAAACTTGATAAATCCCTTAGAAGCTTTTCTAGAGCCTAAGTAAATCTCAAATTGAATATTACGATGAGAGAATGTTTCTAAAATCATTTTATAAAGCATCAAAGAATTAAAGCTGGTAACTTCCATTTTTGGGATAATAACTCGCACTGTCGATCCACTGCGTGCGTTTCCAATGAGTCTTAAGAGAACTAAGCTTAATGTTTTATTATCTAGAGTTTTATGAGAGTTTAAAACAAGGCCCTCTGAACCAAATGTAAAGCGATTCAAATTTTTTTGAATTTCTACATCTTTAAAATAGCCCTCACACGTTATCGCGTGCGAATAAGACATCCATAAAATAGACAACAATAATATCAACTTCATAACAACTCCAAATAATCGAAGATATATTAGCAAAAACAAGACCACACCATCTCAAACAAGAGTGGGAACTACTAAACTCTCTCTGATAAAAAATCAACAGAGCGACTATTTATGTTATTTTTTACATAAGAATGTTGCGAGATTGTTGTATTCTCAGATTAAGATTTAACTGTCTTCTAATTAAGCAGTCTCATTTTGGAACTCTCATTTCTATATTATAAGTTATTAACTGTTCTAAACTAAAGTCCAAGTAAAGTATTTAGATCTATCCCCCGAAAAGTGACATTGAGGTTATAGATTTATGGCAAGGGTCTTATTATTAGACAAAGATGAACAAAACTTAAAGCTTATTAAGGAAGCTCTAAGTTTAACTGGAACTGAGGATGAAGCTGCTTCATATCAGTCTGAGGATGTTCATTGCTTTGTTCAACCTGAACCACTTAAGCCAGAGGAAATACCAAAAGGTAAGCAACCTGATCCTTTCGATCACGTCATAAAAGCTCTCAATACAAAACCGTTTGATTTTATATTCATGGATGCTGCTGAGATTAAAGGAAATCCTCTCAAATGGACTGAGGAGTTTAGAAAAAAAATTACCCTCGAGCAAAACAAAGACATTCGAATTGTACTAACAAGCTACTCAGATGATTTAGACCTTGTAAGAAAACTTATTATTCAAGGTGCTTTTACAGATTATATTTTAAAACCAATTGAAGGACCTCTTTTTAGACAAAGATTTTCTTTATTATGCTCTAAGAATGCTTCTTACAAAAAAGAACTCTACACAATGGTTACTGAGCAACCTGTGAACGTTGCCTATAATTTTACAATTGAAGAAATATCAGAGTTTGGACTGTCTTTAAAATCTAATCGCCCTTATCTTCCAGGTGAATTCGTCACGTTCTATTCTCCCGTATTTAAGACAGATAAAAAAGCTGAAATAATTGGTCGCTGTTATAAATCAGAAAAGATTCAAAACTCAAATGAGCATAGATCTCAATTTGTATTTGTGGGCGCTGGAGATATCATTCGAAAACAAATTCGTTCATGGATGAAACTCGAATACGTCAAAAAGAAACAAGCTGCGTAATAGACTTCTCAAAACAAAACCCGCATTTTTAAACGCGGGCTTGTTGCACATTTCCTTAAATCAAATAGAACTTACTTTGTATAGCTGTAAGCTTTTTCTCCTGCCTTTTTAAGATTCAAACGTCCGTTTGATACTGTTTTTCCTCTTAAATCTGCTACCTGATCAACTGTCGTTAAAAGAATCTTCTTCACCTCAAGCGCGCCTTGAGCAGGGCTTAGAATCATCATCTCTTGTAACTGAGGAGAAGCTACGCTGTGAACAAAGGCCACTGCACCTGCCACATGTGGTGTTGACATAGAAGTTCCAGTAAGAGCACGTGTTTGTTGATTCGGATATGTAGAGACAATATTTGTTCCAGGCGCACCCAAATCAATTGTTCTTGTTCCCCAACCTGCGCTTCCATTTCTATTATCTGTATTGGTTGTATTAGTAACTGTAATTAAAAAATCGCTTTCACAACCAGTAGGAACATCACCTGTCACATCAATATCCCATCCTGCATTTGCAGTTGCTGCAGCTGAAAGTATTCCGGCATTTCCCATTTCGTTATAAATATCATTCCACGCTGGAAACGTGCCTGATTTGCAATCCGCTTTATCTACGCCAAAACTCGAATTTGTAACTACAACATTTGCACCTCTTTGACCTTGAGATTCAAGCCATATCTTCTTTTGCTTAAGCGCATATCCATACGCCTTCAAGACAGTTGAAGTGTTTCCAGATGCTCCATTAATTGACATGATTTTTGCGTTCCAATTCACACCTACAACTTGCAAAGAATTATCTCCGCGAGCAGCTACAATTCCCGCTACATGTGTTGCATGATAATCTGCAGAAAGTGTTCCATTGCCAGCAATAGCATTCCATCCATTAATATCATCAACGTAGCCGTTTCCATCATCATCAACGCCGTTACCTGCTATCTCGCCTTTATTCACCCACAGATTTTGCTTCAGATCATTATGGGTAATATCAACTCCGCCGTCTACTACAGCGACAACAATATCATGTCCATATAAGTTTGTTCCTTTTGTTCCTAATGTCCAAGCTTCTGTTGCTTTTATATCTGCACCATTTGGATTTTTTAAACTCCACAGTTGCGCAAACTGCGGATCATTTGGAACAACTTCTCTCATTTTTACTTTATGATCCTCTTGAGAATACTTTACGTTCTCATTAGAAAAAATCTGCTGTGCTAATGATTTATTATCAATTGTTACTTTGTAGATTCCTAAATCTTCTACAAGTACTTCAACTTTCCCATTTGATTTTAGAATATTTAAGTAACCCGTTTTTGCCGCAGGAGTGTCTTTAAGACGTACAATATAATCCGCTGCAAATGTTGTTGTAGATAACAATACAACACCAATAATAATTTTTTTCATGAATCCCCCTCTTAGATGTACTTAGTAAGCCAAACAAAAAACGTCTTGGGGACGAAAAACGAGTCCATTAGACTTTGGTCACATGAAAATTTATTCTTAAGTCTAGAGAAATAATCCTAAAATTATTGTTTCTTATTCTTCTAATAAATGTTTTTTTGATTACACTAGCTGATAGTCTAGATAGCGTATTATTATATAACCCAATCTGCGAAATTTATCAGATGATACATACATGAAATTACGAGTATTAGACGTTATTTTTCTACTAACATTTGTGCTGGCAATTTTTTTATTTATAAAAGGTGCAACTGGGCCTCTTGCAAATCATGGAAAAACGCCCCTACCCGAAGAACTTTTAGTTTACTGCATATTTCCAATGGGAACTTCGTTTCTAACTGTTTTTCTATCGAAGGTTAAATATCTCACAATGACAGCTATAATTAGTTCTCTGGTTATGGCAGCGGTCTACGGAAAAATGCTGCTCATTCCTTAAGATTTTAAAACTTCAAAAGCTTTCAAAGCTCTATTCCGTGCAAACGCATGGTTCACAATTGGTTCTGCATACTTTTTTGTTTTATACTCAGGAACCCACTTTTCAATGTACTTAAAATCTTTGTCAAACTTCTCCTGTTGAGAATCTGGATTAAAAATTCGAAAGTACGGAGCCGCATCACACCCACAACCAGCAACCCACTGCCAGTTTCCATTGTTAGCAGACAAATCAAAATCAAATAGCTTTTCTGCAAAGTACTGCTCCCCTTTGCGCCAGTCTATTAGCAAATGCTTTACTAAAAAACTTGCTGTCACCATGCGCACACGATTGTGCATATGACCAGTGTTATTTAGCTCTCTCATTCCTGCGTCCACAATAGGATATCCAGTGCGCCCTTCACACCATGCTAGAAAATCTTTTTCTGAGTCTCTCCACTTTATTTTTGAATACTTTTCTTTGAATGGCTCTCCTATGACTCTTGGATTGTGCCATAAAATTTGCATGAAGAACTCTCTCCAAATGAGTTCACTGAGCCATGTTTCTGCTTTCAGCTCTATCGCTTTTTCTACAAGATCTCTTACACTCACAGTTCCAAACCTGAGATGAACCCCCAAGTGCGATGTATGATCAAGCGCAGGGAAATCTCTTTTTTCTTTATAAGACAGCAATATATCTTTTTTGATTGTCTTTGCAGGAAGCGTAAGACCGGATTCAGAAAAACCAATGTCCTCAATTGAAAATGATTTTTTAGGCTTTAGAGAAGCTATTTTGTCTGTTTTTTTTTCGGATGGATAGCGGATAAATTTCGTTTTTTTAAAAACTTCCTTCCATTTTTTCATGTAAGGTGTGTAAACAGAATAAAATGACCCATCGTCTTTAACAACTTCATCCTTTTCAAAAATGACTTGGTCTTTAAATGTCTTGAATTCAATTCCATTTTGAGAGAGCAAATCTGCAATCAAGCGGTCTCTTTTTGTTGCATAAGGCTCATAGTCATGATTCGTAAATACAGTTCCTATCTTCCATTGTTTGATTATTTGCTTGTAGATCTCTATAGGATCACCATGAAAGACATGCAGGTACGTGTTGGCTGTATTTAATTTTTGCTGTATCAAATTCAAATACGTGTGAATGAACTCAACTCTGTGATCTTTTTTGTTTTTCAGTTTTGAAAGTATGTTTGTATCAAAAATAAAAATAGGAATGACTGGTTTATCAGAGTTTAAAGCTTCAAATAACCCTCGGTTATCATGAAGTCGTAGATCTCTTCGAAACCAAAATATATTATAATTCTGCATCTTCGATATCTTTCCATGAGGATAAGCTCAGCTCGCCAAGTGCAATCATACCTGTTAGGGTATTTTGTGCTTCTTTAATCATTCGACCCATAGTTCGAACACGCTTGTGATTTAAATTCATTTTCTTCTTATCATCTTGGCTCAAATCCCGAACCGATTTGCAAGACATCTCTATATCAGAGAGCATTTTCCTTTCCCTCTTACGAAGAACATTTAATATCACCTCAACAACATTTGGATTTGGCTCATATAAGTAAGTTCCCTTCTCGGATTTGCCAATTTCCTTGATGACGTCGTATTCTAGTAAGTCCTTGATAGAGATACTAATCAATGCCTTCGAAACACCAATTCGATCGATAAGAGATTGTGCATCAAGCGGATCTTGAGATAGGAATATATGAGCCCAGATTTGCCCATGAATTCTTTTGAACCCCCAATAGTGCATAAAGTCCCCAATTTGTACTGTTAGCTTTTCAACTTCTGGTCCTAAATTAACTTTCTTTGCCATAACTCATCCTTATATGAGGTGTTCATTTTTAAATTTTTTTGCTGCTTCAAAGAGTTTCTTTTTTCGCACACGATCCATCTTATCTAGACTTCCAACCATGATGGACATTCTTGGATTTTGTAAGAAAAACTTCCTATTTTTGTCAATAAAAGACCAATAAAGCCCATCCATGATGTCGCACCAAGGTCCTTTCTTATAATCGCTCATTTTCATGATATAGTTACTGCCACAAATGTACGGCTTTGTTGCAAATATCCCGCCTTCACTCATTTGCCCCATCCCATAGACATTTGCTGCCATCACCCAGTCTCCAGAATCTATGAACATTTCCATAAACCATTTATAGACTTCCTTAGGATGCACTTCAGACAATAGCATGAGGTTGCTCACAATCATGAGTCTTTCGATGTGGTGGAGGTATCCGTATGTGCTCACTTTCTTAATGCAGTCATCAAGAGGTGGAATTCCAGTAGTGCCGCTGTACCAAGATGGGCCCAATTTTTGAGTATGCTTCCAAAAATTTTCTGTCTCCATTTTTTCTTCAAAATTGTGATAAATTCCTCGCACAAACTCTCTCCAACCGATGATCTGTCGAATAAATCCTTCAAGATGATTGATAGCAATTTTATTTTCTTTGGCGTACTGGAGTGTTAAACGAACGACATCTTTAGGAAGCAGTAATCCTGTGTTGAGAAAAGCTGATATTCCTGAGTGATATAATAACGGTGTTTGACTCGAAATTGCATCCTCATAAGTACCAAAATTTTTAAATCTTTCCTTTAAAAACAGTTCAAACCAACCCAAAGCATGTTTTCTTTCTACAGGCATCCAAAATTCCTTTGAATCACCCGGATGGGTTTTAAACTTTTTATCTACAAGAGACATGACTTCTTTTGTTATTGCAGAGGGCTTAGAGAATAATACAGCCTCAACATGATGATTTTTTGGAATTTTACTTCGATTATCTTCATCAAAGCTCCATTTACCACCTACAGGCTGCCCCTTCTCGTTCACAAGTAGAGAGAGCTTTTTTCTTCTTCTCTCATAAAATGTTTTCATAAATGGCTTTTTAACCTGCTTCAAATAATCTTGAAATTCTGATTTTGGCGTTAGGAACATTGGCGATAAATGTTCTTTTAGGTCAATTGACATTTTTTGAGCAAATAGCTGCATTCGTTTTCTCATAAAAGAATCTTCTATTTCAAAAATATGAATAACAGTGATTTTTTTTTGGACAACATAGGCCTTTAATTTATCAAAGTACTTTGTATCATCTAGTTCGTGATAGTCGACAGGGTATTTCTTGAGTGCTTGAGCATAAGTTCTCATTGCAGACAAAAAGAAAACAAGCTTATGTTTGTGAAACTTAAAGCGAGAGCAGAGCTCAATATCCTCTGCCATAAAAATACGATCTGGGCTTATTTTTTGAATGCAAGTATCCGGGAATAATTGGTCTCCTAGTAGAACTAATACTTGCATGTTTATTCCGCCTTGTAGTTTAAGAAAATATAAACTTATGAGAATTTTATCTATCTGGCAAGACGGCATTGGTGTCACTTTTTCCCGGCGACTATATTCATTCCTGTAATTTATTTTTTGCCGCACAATTTCATTTCTAGAAAAAAAATATAATTGGAGGACTTATCCACAATTTTGGCGCTGTTTTGACACCAAACAGATATGGCATTCCTTGCATTTCCGTAAGACATCAATTGCTTATCATTTTATGTAAGCTTTAACCAATTGGGGGTTTTATGAAGAAGTTCTTGTTAGGATTATCTCTTGTATTTGTAAGCGCATCTGCTCACGCAGATTACCGCGATAGAGATCGCCGTCCTTGGCCATGGCCACCGCAGCACAATGTTGCTGTTGAAAATGTTTACTGCGAAAGTCGTAGCTATAGATATAACGAATGCTATTCAAGCCTAAGACACGCTCGTATTCGATTAATCGCTCAGTATTCGCAGTCTCCTTGTATTGAAGGACAATCCTACGGGTTTAACTTCGGACGCGTCTGGGTGAGCAATGGCTGCAGAGGCTATTTCCGTCTTGTTGGGAGATAATAGTAATCTCTACAAAAAGGGAGACGATCTACGTCTCCCTTTTATTTTCAAAGCTAAGATATTGCAGGTTAAAGTTGGCACCCGTATTGCTCTAAGAGATGCACGAGCCATATTGTATGGCTGGGATAAATTTTGAGGATGTATGAAATATCTAGTCGTTATATTTATTGTGTTTTCAATAATGAACTTTTTGGGTCCAAAATCATCTCAAACAGTTCTTCGCAAACCTGCAAATATGGTTGTGGGGCTGAGATAATTTAGTCGACTTCTTATAAGAAAATCGCCATACTGTGTCGCATGCGTTGGGCGATTTTATTTATTATATTCTCACATATTCTTTTTTTTATTCCCACACGAGCACAAGTTATAGCTCCTCGCCAAAGTCACCCCATTGCCAGCCAACACTTTATCCCTGGCCCAGAAGCTCCAGGATGGCTTTCGTCCAAATGGTTTGATATCGAAATTGTTGAAGCAAACTTTTGGAATGCAGAGACCACTTTCATTAACAGAAAAACAGGAAAAACTCTGACTCATGTTTCGGACTTCGAGCAGACTGTGATATTTATGGAGTATGGGCAAGCGATAAATCAAAAGTGGGCTTGGGCGATTGAGATTCCCTACTACTTAAGACACGAAGGTGATTTCTCAGATAAACTCATCGACGAATTTCATAAAGCATTTCATTTCTCCAGATACAGCAGACATCTTTACCCAAGTGGGAGATACCTCCATTCAACTTCTGTCGATGGAGCTGTTCAAGGCCCACGAGATGCCCCCTCAGGAGTTGGGAATATCAAACTTAAATTTAAGTATTGGGCTGTCAAAGGCAGAAAAAATACGGGCTTTGGCTGGAGCACACATTTTAAGATTCCTGTCGAAGACGAAACAAAAGGAACAACATCAGGAAGTGTTGATATCTCTCAAATGATTCATATAGGGATTCCGATCGGGCAAGAAAGTGCTGTTTTTATAAATGGAGGAATAACCTATGCCCACCGAAACTGGATGTATAGCGAATGGCCTAGAAATAAAATCTTATGGATGGCGGATATCACTCTTGATTCTCGTGTGACAGAAAAAATGTCCATTCTCTTCTCTCTCTCTGCCTATTCCCCTCTCATGAAAAAAAGTGATCTTGAATTTGTGTATTCCACATCTGATGCTAAAGAACGAAAAGAATATGAAATTGCCTCTGGCTATAACGGATTGGTTGAAATTAGAGGTCAACAAAGCTTAGGCCTAAAGTTTGACTTCAACCAAACAGATTCTTGGAGCGTCTTCTTTATCGAGGATTGGTGGTTTGGAGATAAAGACCAAAACGGAGACCCTGTCTATTCTCACAACCAACCTGACGTAGGCATTGGAACACGCCTGACATTTCAGTTTTAAGATCTAATTTTTAAAAAGAAATCGAGCGATACCTTTGAGAGTATCTTTATAAGGTGGATACCTCAAATCCGGATCAATTCGACTCGATTTATGCAATATAGATTTTTGGTGGGAAAGCGTTTCAAAACCTCTTTGTCCATGGTAGGCACCGATTCCACTTGCCCCTACACCACCAAACGGAAGTTCAGAGCTTCCTAAATGTAACAAACAATCATTTATGCAACCTCCACCAAAGGAAATTTCTGAGAGGTAACGAGAAGCCTTTTCTTCTGACTCAGTAAAAAAGTAGGCTGAAAGTGGCTTGTCTAAACTTTGAATAGCTGTAATTGCCTCTGATGATTTTTGAAATTTAAAGACTGGCAATATGGGACCAAATATTTCTTCTTTCATAGAAGGATGGGACCAGTCTCCCTTAATAATTGTAGGTTGAATCTGACACTTACCAAGATCAACCTTCCCACCAATGATCACATCCGCATTTTGCAGCAGCGCTTCGAGTCTTTGGAGGTGTCGATTATTAATAATCTTACCATAATCTTCCGCAGCTCCATTCTGATAATACTTCAGTGTCTTTTCTTTAAGGAGATTAATGAATTGATCATAAATTTTTTCGTGAACCAAAAGATAATCTGGAGCAACACAGGTTTGACCAGCATTAAAAAACTTTCCCCAAGCTATTCTTTTTGCGGCAATTTCAATATTTGCATCATCTTCCACAACGCATGGACTTTTTCCACCAAGCTCTAAACAAACCGGGGTTAAGTTCTCTGCAGCGGCCTTCATAATAATCTTTCCAACGACCGTACTTCCTGTAAAAAAAATAAAATCCCACTTTTCTTTGAGTAGATCTTGAGTGGCCTGAGGACCACCTGTTTTTACTTGTATATCACTTGGATCAAAATTCTTTGAAATCATCTCAAAAATAACTTTCTCAGTATTTTGAGAGACTTCAGAAGGCTTGAGGACAGCTGAATTACCGGCTGCTAACGCTGCGACAAGCGGAGAAAATAAAACCATAAATGGATAGTTCCATGCCGCCAAAATGAGGACCCGCCCATACGGCTCAAATTGGATATAACTTCTTCCTGGTAAAAGCTTAATTGGAGTAGAAACCTTCTTGGGACTCATCCAGCTTTTAAGATTTTTGAGAGTGTGATCAATTTCATCAAGAACATAACCGACCTCTGATCCATGAGCTTCAAACATGGACTTTCCCAAGTCCTTGTTGAGTGAATCGTAGAGCTTCCCCTTACTTTCGACAATAACAGATTTAAGTTTTTCAAGTAACTCTACCCGGTATTTATAATCACGAAAAGTTTCAACTGCAGATTTTTTCATAAAGCTCCCGCGATTTTGTACTGTTTCTTACTTTTTGGTTTTAAACACGTAATCCCAAAGTGGGGAGCTTACGCCGTAGAGTGCATGAGGCTTGTTAAAATGATGAACCATATGCTGCTTTTGCAAGTGCTTCATAAAACCAGATTTATAACGGCCAAAGTGTGTGAAGAAATGGACGTAATCATAGCATAAGTATCCAATCAAAAAGCCTGAGAAAAATCCAAATACGTACTGGCTACCAAAAAATAAGTAAAATAGCCCAAAAAGAAGTGCTGCCAAAATAAATGCTGCCGAAAGCGGCATTAATAAACGACGTTGATCATCAGGATCATCATGATGAATGCCATGAATAAGATAAAAAAACTTTTTCCCGATTTCTGATCTTGCATGATAGTGAAAGAAAAATCTGTGGAGAGTGTACTCAGTAAAAGTCCATATAAAAAGACCTAAGAAAAATAACCCAACCGTCTCAATAAACGTGTTTGCCTGAAGTGAATAAGCAAAACTAAAGATCGAGACAGGCATCCATACAGAAATAGGCATCCAAGGATGCACAAAAGTTAACTTTTCTAAAAAGTCGTTTTTAAAGAGACGTATGTTTTTACCGGCTTTAAGATTCATGAAATAAAGCTAACAAATAATAGGAGATGATGTCAGGCTTAACGCGCCGAGGCTGAGTTTGATATGCCTTTTTGCACGAAATTCTTTAGACTTAAATGATACAAAATAAAGGTTCACGCTATGTTTTTGTTTTTATTTTTTGGAATTCAGGCTTTAGGCCTTGTTTACCTTATTATCTCCCTGAGAAGACGCTATCAAATCAAACCGCTGGCAACTTATGCACTTAGCTTTATTTGTACACTTTACTTTGTTATGAATTACCTGGCTTTTAAATTGAGACATTCCGGTAGTCTTGATTTTAGATCTGTTTCTTCTCAAATATTTTATTACACAACATATACACTTTTGACACTTTTTGCTTTTGCAATTTTTTACTCTGTATTCTTAGATTTATGCGAATTTATTTCCTCTTTTTCAAAGAAAATAAAAAAACCAATTATCATTGATGAAAATAAAAGACTGTTTCTCAAAAAATCGGCAAACATTGGCCTTCTAAGTGGAGTTCTAGGCAGCTCTGCAATTGGCATCGGGCAAGCACTTAGTGGACCAGAATATAAGTTTATTAGCATTCCAACTCAACACCAACAGATGAAGGGGCTTAAAATTGTTCAGGTGAGCGATCTTCATGTTGGTCCAATGATTGGGCGTGAATATGTCCAAAAGACAGTCGATCTTATTAATGCGCAAAATCCAGATCTTGTTGTTTTGACAGGTGATCTTGTAGATGGAACACCTGAGCAACTCATGAGAGATATGGAACCTCTCTCACAAATCAAATCCAAACTCGGTGTCTATGGGTGTCTTGGAAATCATGAACTCTATTCAGGACTATATGACTGGCTACCTCAGTTTGAACAACTCAATATTAGAATGCTAAATAATGAACACACTATTATTGATTCGATCGAAAGAACTTTTGTTCTTGCTGGAGTCACTGATCCTCAGGTTGGACGGTCAATGCCTGAGTTTACTCCTGATGCAGAAAAAGCTATTGAGTCCGCCCCTCAACATCTTTATAAAATTGTACTTGCCCACCAACCCTCTGCTTGTTTTGACTGTGCACGCGCTGGATTTGATTTGCAACTTTCAGGGCACACGCATGCCGGACAGTTTTTTCCATTTAGCCTACTTGTAAAGTTCGCACATCCCTATGTAAAAGGACTTAATTTACATCAAGAGAATCATCATAAAATGTGGGTGTATGTGAATCAGGCGACAGGCTATTGGGGACCGCCCAACCGATTTGCAATTCCCGCAGAAATAACAGTTTTAGAATTTGAAGACATCACATAAAAGGAGCTTAAAATGAAATCGACTACACGCAAGGTTGCAATACTTGGAGGAACACGAACTCCCTTTGTAAAATCCTTTACCCACTACTCTCGTATTACCAACCAACAACTCATGACAGCTACACTGAATTCTCTTGTGGAGAAGTACAAACTTCAGGGAGAACTGATGGGAGATGTTGCTTTTGGGGCTGTAATGAAATCTTCAGAGGACTGGAATCTCGCACGTGAATGTATTTTGGGTTCCCCCCTTCATCCTTTTACACCTGGGTATGATGTTCAACGAGCTTGTGGAACAGGACTAGAGACGACATGGCACATTGCCCTTAAAATTGCCTGTGGTATGATCGAGAACGGAATTGCAGGAGGTTGCGATACAAACAGTGATCTACCCGTTTTATATCCACGCGAGTTTTCCTGGAAGCTTTTGGATTTGAATAAATCTCGAGGAACCATGGAGCAAATCAAAAACATGCTAAAATTCTCTTTAAGAGATTTGAAGCCACGAGTACCGGGCGTTGTTGAGCCACGCACAAAACTTTCAATGGGGCAACATACAGAGAAAATGGTTCAAGAGTGGAAAATATCACAAAAAGAACAAGACGAACTTGCACTTAAATCCCACCTCTCCGCAGAAAAAGCCTATCAAGAAGGTTTTTATAATGATCTTGTATTTGAATTTAATAAACTCAAAAAAGACACACTCGTTCGAGGAGAAACGACTCTTGAAAAACTAACCAAACTCAAACCTGCGTTTGATTTTACAGGTAAAGGAACCCTTACTGCAGGTAATAGCTCCCCTCTTACTGATGGTGCCTCTGCCGTTCTTCTGGGATCAGAGGAGTATGCTCAGAAAAAAGGGCTAGATATACTCGCCTATTTTGTAGACTGCGAAGTCTCTGCTGTAAATTATGTTGGTGGTGACGGTCTTTTGATGGCTCCTACGATTGCAGTTTCAAAGATGCTTGAGAGAAATAACTTATCTTTACAAGATTTTGATTTTTATGAAATTCACGAAGCTTTTGCCGGACAAGTTCTTTGTACACTAAAAGCATGGGAATCCTCTGAGTACTGCAAAAAATATTTAGGCCGCTCTCAGCCCCTTGGAAAAATTGATATATCTAAAATGAATATCAAAGGTGGAAGCGTAGCTCTAGGGCATCCCTTTGCAGCAACGGGCGGAAGAATTGTAACTTCACTTGCTAAAATGATTCATAAAAAAGGAAAAGGCCGTGGCTTAATTTCTATTTGCACGGCCGGTGGAATGGGTATTGCTGCTATTATTGAATTGTAAAATCAAATTGAATACGTCGGTTGTTATTACCGCGGTCAATAGCTATGAATCGTACCTGTCCTCTTACAAGATAAGGATGACCATTCAAACGAAAGACACGTCCATTTGAGGTAGGTGTCCCAATAAATACCCATTTGTTATTTTGGTATTGCCACTCCGTATTTTGTCTTAAATCAGACCACTGTGTAAGAGGTAGATTATCACAGGCATTAATATTCTGAGAAGGATGAGATGGATCTGTGGCGTCTGTTGTTGCACATGCAATCACATCGTTACTCACATTCACCATCTCAGAACGTAATTCATCGGTGTTGTAGTTCAATGTTTGAACCTCTGGACCACTAACAGAAGCTAAAACACGAATTCTAGATTCAGGTGGAGTAGGCGTCTGATCTGGATAATCTCTTTCAAACCCAGAAATGAGAGAGCTCATATCTGTCACTCGTCCGCCTACAATTTTTGAATTGAGAGAGGCAACAACTCTTGAATTGTTTTTTAAGTAAGATTCTAACTGCGACGGTGAAAAATTTTGTCCTTTATGACGAGTCAATCCCGCGATAGCGGCTCCAAATGCCGCTGCGATGGGGCTGGACATCGACGTTCCAGCTAAATAGGCGTACTGAGCGCGACCTTGGCTATCTAAATTCCAGGTTGAAAGAATCCCTTCTCCAGGCCTTGTTGTATCACATCCAGGAGCTGCGATTTCAATAAAACTGGATGAGAAATTAGAAAAACCACACAAAACATCTGGATTGGAAGCATCTGTAGCCGCTACAGAAATAAACCCTTCTACTTCCGGTGCATAGCCTGCAGGAACATAGAATCTGTTCGTTGTAATTTCAAAACCTTCTCCTGTTTGCTCATCACCATTACCTGCAGATGAAAAGTATGTCGTACCTTGTGCAACACCTGCAATAAATGCATTTTTGAAAGCTATGTTTGCTCCAGGCCCACCTAGACTTAAATTGGCTACCTTAGCACCCTTATTGGCTGCATACGCAATTGCATTTAGAATCGCAGTATCAGGGCAGTCAATTGCGTCTTCACCGTTAATCTCTGTGATATGGCAAACTTTAAGAACCATGATTTTAGCCTTTGAGTAGACACCGGCAACACCAATACTATTATTTGTTTGCGCAGCAATTAAACCAGCTACATGTGTTCCATGAGGATCTTCTGGATCCATGGGTGAAATATTGGCATCGTTATCAGCAAAGTCATAGCCATTCACATCATCAATATAGCCATTTCCGTCATTGTCTATACCATCTCCAGCCACTTCTCCAGCATTGACCCAAATCTGATTTCTAATATCTGGATGATTTAAGACAATACCATCATCAATAACGGCAACTACAACATCTTGTGCAATTTGTGCATCTTGAAAATAAGTGTAGCCACGCTCAAAGTTTAGCGCATTGAGATGCTTTTGTTCTGCAAGAAATGAATCATTAGGTAAGTCTGTTAACTTACGGGATCTTTCTGCACTGACCGAGTCAACACACTCATCTTCCTCAGCCATCGATTGAATTTCTGCAATTGTTGTTGAGGCCGGAACTCTGAGGCTTCTTGCACGAAGAGAAATTCTCTGCTGCTGAGTATGCATGGGTGTGGCACTTGCAGTTAAAATTGTTGCATCAGAAGAGCTGCGCCGCTTTAAACATTCCTCATCAGATACAACAACTAGATCTTGGTCGCCCACAGCCTGTTGAGAAACGTCCGTGGAACCTTCTGAACCATTGTTGTTATTAAAATCAGCCACATCGATCTTGGCCTTTTTAGAGGATCTAAAGAAGCCTAAATCCTGAATCTGTGAACATGCTGAATTGACTATAAGTAAAGCTGCTAACACAAAAAGTGTCTTAAGTTGAGACATACCATCCCCCTGATGTTCCTTTTAGTCGTTGCAAGGATGGGCCCCATAAAATTTAGCAGTTTGTTTATTAAGTCAAAAAAGATGGGAGTGTTTAGTAATGATACAACAGGTGTCTAAAATATTTTAGACACACAACAATTAAGCAATTTTTCGAATTTGATCGAGTTTCTCTTCTGCTTGCGTTAATTTTTGTTTGAGGGAATCATTTTCTTGTGTAAGTTGAGATACTTTTCTTCTGAGTGTTTCTAACTCTTGAGTATTAACCTTTTCACCAACAGGCGACGCCGCTTCTGATTTAGCAGGTTGAGCTCCATCATCATAATCAAAAAGTAATCCTGAAATTAGTTTTTCTTCAAAAACAGAGTCCCAGTGAAGCTCAGGATCGACCTTATCCAAACGAATGTAGCCTTCGTTAATCATCTTTCTCACTTCTGTTAGAACCTGCATGAATGCAGAATTGGATTCACTTTGATTTGGTTTTTTTTCTTGGAGTATAAAGTCAATCTTCCTCTTGCGTGAGTGATCCATCAACTTGAAGAGCTTTTCTTTTTGTTTTTCATCAACACCTATCGATACAACTGCAACTGTAAGGTCATTTAGTGTGCCAACTACTTCTGCAACAGTGTTATCATCCCAAGAAAAGAAGCGCTGAATTGAAAGCATTTTTTGTTTTATGGCTTTTGCCCATGTGACATTCTCATCTTCAATGATTTTTAAGAACTTATCTTGCTTATCTTTACCACTTGTTTCCATAAGGGCTAATAGCTGCGCAAATCCACCCTTTTTCTTATAGCGATCGATCATTCCCATGATGAACTCCTGATATGAGTTTATCGGAAATCTGACAATAGAATTCAATACTATTTCTATTTTTAAAACTAGACGTTTGTACTGGATTATATAAATTGAAATGGAGTATTACTGGGCTTTTGGTAACTGCGGTGCTCTTCCTTAATTAGATCAATAAAATACTCTTTATGATCTTCACAGCCTTTCAAAACAAGAAACCCTCCGCTCATACTGTAGTAAGCTTCTTTTGACTCTATTCTTCTAATTTCTTTTCCATTAAAACTATGAATTTCGACAACAGATCCTTTTGCAGATATTCCTTCCGATAAAAGACTTTCGACGGTACTATCAAATCGTATTACATATTTTTTACTTCTTCCAACAATGTGAAAAGTTAAATGAGTTCCATTTATATAATTACTGCTACCTCTTGATATGATCATGGATGGTCTATCAAAATTAATTAAAAAACATGCACTCGTACATATAGAGAATACGAGTGCTGTGTAAATAAATACTTTATACTTTTTAATCATTCCTATTTTTTCTCAACCTCATACAAGTGCTGCTGATTTTCCGTCTTGTTAGATAGCGCTTTTACTATCTCATTTAGATTGTCACTGGTTATAACTCCACTCGCTGATTGATCTTCAAATTGAATTCTACCAAAATCATCAAAAGAGGCCTTGAGCGACTGCAAGTCATTCAAGCTACCACCTATAAACTTCTGGCTATTAACAGCTACATCTACGAATGAATCTTCTTTGTTATTATAGACTTTAAATTTAGAGTCTTTTCCAGACAGTCCTTCTTCTATATCAGAAATAATATTTCCCGCTAACGTTGAAGATAAGCAGGCACCTCTTGCAAGCAAGTACCCTTCTCTCTGTTGATTTTGAAATTGCCCTGCAGGGCACCAGCGTTTCTGATTCTGCAATGCAATTCGTATTGCCGGAATTGCATTTGCACCAAGTGTATTAATGTATTCTAAATCTTTAAGATTTAAGCCCTTACCAAGATTCTGTTTTTCACTAATAAGATCTAGTGCTGAGCGCCTCGCAAATACGTCATGTGAATAGTGGTCTGTGCTATTATACTTATCATAAGCATCATTACGCTTCTTAATCTCCCTTGCCGGGGCTGACGAATCTTCATCCTTAAACTCTTCAAGGACACTTATTGCTCCCTCTGTATTATATGCATTGGCAATAATCATTTGAATAACAGCTCCAGCGGCTACCTGCTCCGCAGCTTCGAAGTCAGGCCTTACCAATGTGACAGGTTTCTGTTCGTAGTTGATGGATTCATTGCACGCAGTTTCGTACTCACCGTCATTTGCAATACGAGTTGTACAGTAAGTATAAATCATAGATCTCATATACATGAGATTAGTTGTAATATACTCCCAATTAGAAATAGACTCAAACTTCTCTTGATCTGAATCTGTTGCTGTTTTTATCTCTAGGAGTGTATCCGTACCTTCTACAAAGTTCACGCGAGTTACAACCTTTACTTTGTTTGAGGTTAAGATAGGTACGTTGAGCGTTATTTTTTTATCTTTATTCTTTGAAAGAAAAACTCTTAAATTTTCTCTTTCTTGCTGGATAGAGCCAAGCAAGGATTGAACATCCTTTTCAGTTTTAATGTCGTAGCTTTCAGCATTATTTAAAAAAGTTTTAAGAGAATCATTTCGACCTAAGGTTTGTCCAATTCTCTCCCTCAGTTCTTTTCCAGACTTAGTATGAGAAAAAATTGTACTGGATCTTTTTAACACTCCTTGCATTTTCATCTCTGGAGATAACAATGCACCCAGAAGCTGGGCTCTGAAATTTGTAGAGTCATAGCTCAACGCTTTATTAACAAGTTCATTTGCAAACATAAAACCAGATGCTGTCATAAGCTTCTCTGCTTCTTGAGCAATAGCTTCTGCTTTTTGTTGAGCAGATAAATCTGAATCATTATCAATCTGGCTTACATTAGTCTTAACTACAATTTTATTGAGACTGATATTATTCTCACTACCCTTTGGTAAGCAGCCAATAACTTGAAAGATTCCTATTAGTATCGGAAGCCATACAATTAGCTTTCTCACAGTCGTACTCCTTTAAAAAATTAAATTTTTTAAATAATATGCTAAACATGTGCCAGGTTCATATTGGCTTAAATTACTTTTAACGGTGCTGATTTAAATATAAAATGACTTAATGTCACTAAAATTTTATTCTAAAATATTGAATTTACTTACTATTCACATGTATGTCTCAGTTATTTTATCATGCCTTCAAATTGTCATAAAACTTGCCATATAAACTCATTCAAGATATTTGGTGAGAGGTATGCAACTGCCGTATTTTCCATTTGAAGTAATGAATGAAGCCTATAAGCCATCAATGGGCCTAAAGCCTTTGGATTTATCCAGATGGATAGAAATTGATGAAACTTTTAAGACCCAGGTAGCAAAGAAAAAGGATATTCTTAAGAACCATCAAGATCTTGTGCTAAAAATTGAACCCATGGCATCTCCAGCTGTACTTGAGACGCAAGAACTCCTCAAAGAGCATCTCCTCTCCTACTTTCCAAATAAATATTCTTTTGCAGATTCGATATTTAAAGTTGATTCAAATGACTCCTACAAAATCTCAAACGATCCAACAGAGGCCCTCAAAAACATGAGTCAGTGGGTGCAAGAGGATTTTGCTTTTATGAGCCCAGAATCTCCCTCTCGCCTGGTTGGGGGTTGTATTTGTTTTCCATCACGTTGGAATCTACCTCAAAAAATGAGCCTTGGATCTGATGCTATTCATGCGCCTGTTCCAAAATTCAAAGAGACTGTTGCAAAAGCAACGAATCAATTCTTAGAGCGTATTCAAGTTGAAAAACCTATGTGGAGACTGAACTGGACTCTTCATGATTGCCCAGAGATTTTTACGCCATTCCCTGATGAAGGCAGAAGTGATCTTACGTCTTCTAATATTTTAGAACACACATACTTAAGAATGGAACGGCAAACTCTCAGAAGGCTTCCAAAAACAAACTTTGTTCTGTTTACTATTCGCACTTATATCTTTCCATTAAAAGATGTTGTATCCGATCCCCAAAGAAAAATAGCCCTCAAAAGCACTCTCGACCACCTCCCAATTGAGACGGCCAATTACAAAGGTATGAGAAAGTTCTTTGATCTTCTCAAAAACTCTCTCTAACAACTTATTCTTTTATAAGATTTTTAATATCTATGATGACAACAACAGGAAAGTGATCTGATGGCTGACGAGATCTTTCTTCATACGACTGCGGGATAGGCATAATGTTCCCATCCTTATCTGTATACCTGTAAATGTAAGTCCAAAGAGGCACACCAAAAGTAGAACTCATCATTAAGTCGTCAAACTGACTACGAACTGTTTTCCCTCCAGTAGGATGGTAGGTCTGAGTGAT
>CAUJDY010000037.1 GCA_963169805.1 Bdellovibrionota bacterium
AAAGTATGAAGAACAAGTAAGTAGAGAGTTCTTGGACAAAATTAGAGTTTTAAAATTAATCGATGAGATGGATGTTCTATCCTCGCTTATTCAGCATGAGTGGAGAGATTTGTCTCGCTCGCAAAGAAGTTCATATTCAAAGAAAAAGGAGTTCGCTTTCTATTATCACTACTCTGAGCTGTATAAGCAAAATCAGCAATTCATCGAGATATTTAGTTATGATGACAAGCTTGATTTATATAAAGATCATCCATATTTCTTTTTTCCATATCCTCACCAAGACTTGATCAAACACCATACATCCAAGATGAATGTGCCAAAAGAAATTGTATATTCTTTGATGAGACAAGAATCCTTATTTGATCCCAAAGCGCGTAGTCCTGCAGATGCTTTTGGGTTGTTACAACTCATTCCTCGAATTGCCAGATTGTACGAGAAGCAAGTTGGCGTTGTATTTGAAAAACATGAAGATTTGTATTCCCCAGAGGTTATTGTTCCTTTGGGCGTTGCGCATTTAGCAAAGCTCATGGCATTTTATCATGGTTCCATGCTACTAACTGCTGCTAGTTATAATGCTGGCACTATTCCGGTAAATGGCTGGCTTAAATCCAAAGATTCTAGAAACGTATTTGAGTTTGTTGAAAACATTCCGTATGCAGAAACAGAGGCCTATGTTAAATTAGTTTTTAGGAACTTATCGTTTTACTCATTCTTTGATGAGCAGCTTACTCCCGAACAAAGAATCAGTTTTTTAAAGAACTATTTTGTTTTTAAGCAAGATGTTGTTGCACATCAAGAGCCTAATCCTTAAATCAGTTGACTAGTTTTGAATCTCAAGAGAATTTTAAAGCTAATAGTTTCAAGTAATTTTCTTGATAGTGGGTGATATATGAAAAAAGTATTTTGGACGATTTTTTGTTTTATGTTTCTTGTTGGTGGATCCGTTGCCTTTGTTAAGTGGTACAAATATATTTTCGCTAGAACTGTACATGGGGTCATTGTCAGTGTTGAGCGGCCAGCAGCACCCACTGCATTGGTTGGTGTTGGGGCAGGTGTCGATAGTGCAACTGCAGCTTTATTTTCTTTTGCAGTAGCTATCAAAGAGAAAAGTGGAGAGATTGTGACAGCTTCAACAGAAGATCGTCAGTGGGCTGTCGCGCAAACAGGTCGATGTGTAGAGGCTAAGTATTACCCATACCCACCATGGAATTTTGAAAAATCAGGAACCTATCACGATGCAAGACTATTGAAACTATATGATTGTGGACAACCAATTGAGCAGCCTGCCGCAGAGTCTGCTCCATAGGTTTAAGTATTTAGTGCCATTTATTTGTAGGGTACGTTCACAGCTTATCTTTAAGTAACGGATAATAGAGATCTTCTTCTAGGGGAATCGCAAGACTTTCCTTGTCAGCAGCGCTATTAAATACAATTGCTTTACAGCGAATTATGGCCAGTGGTCTCGACTCATTTGATTCACCCATTAGAATGGTAGCTGCGGCAGCAAGTGCATCGGCCCAATTCATGGTTGTATACTTTAACTCTCTGTCAAATAGGTCGGTTGCTCCAATTTTACTTTCAATAGCTTGAAAGCCAGAGTGAGCAAGGCAGATGCCTGTTACCCCACGTCTGAGTGGTGTTGTATGCGAATCAGACAGAATAACTCCAAAATGTTTAAGCCCAAGCCTTTCTTTAATTTTTTTCTGTATTTGTTGAACAGAAAAAGATGGGTTTTGGGGGTATAAAATGAAATCTCCATTTGGACTATTTGATTCATCTATTCCGGCAGAAGGAATTAATATGCCATGCTTCACAGTAAGGTGTACGTCATAGCCAATTTCCCCTATGTAGTGATCCGCTTCTCTTTTAACGAGTTCTTTCTTAGAAATGTGAGATGAGCTAACCACTTGGTTTTCATACAAGCTTACAATTTTTGACGTAATGACAAGAACAGACTCCTCAAGAGGCTCAGTTATATTCTCCAAAATAAAATCGAGTAAATTGGTTTTTGAATCATAAATAGGGGTTTTAATAGCTTTGACGGTCATTTCCATGCCAGTGATACGTAGCATGAGCTATTATATTGTCCAATATAATTTTAGAATCCTTGAAAAGAACAAACGTTAGAGATAAGTTTTTGACTTATGAAAAAGCTACTTAATGGGATTGTAGAGTTCCGAAAAAACGTTCAAGAAAGCTACCGAAAGACTTTTGGTAAGCTTGCCATTGGTCAGCGGCCAGATTGTCTTTTTATAGCATGTTCAGATAGTCGTGTGGTTCCAAATACATTCGCATCCACTAACCCCGGAGATCTGTTTGTTATTCGTAATGTAGGGAACTTGATTCCTTGCTGTGATCCCACGGGAAGATCTCAAAGCGATGAATCAGAGGCAGCTGCAGTAGAGTTTTCCGTTGAAACACTAGGTGTTAAGAATATTGTTGTATGCGGCCACTCAGAGTGTGGAGCAATGCAGGCTGCTTTGGGCGGTAGAAACAAAGTAAGTCATCCGAATCTTAAAAGCTGGTTAAGGCATAGTGATGAGGCTCTCGCAAAATTCAAAGAAGGATTTACACTGGATGCTAGTTTATCCCCAGCAAATCAGCTATCTCAGGTGAACGTGCTTAAGCAGATGGACAATATAAAGTCTTATCCTATTGTGCAGAAAAAAATAGAAGAGGGGTCTCTTGCTATTCATGGATGGTGGTTTGATATTGCTCACGCAGATGTTTATGCCTATGAGCCCGAGCTCAATAAGTTTGTAATTATAGATGAGGTCGAAGTTGAAAGAATTAATAAGCGACTTGAGCGGCAGTAATCTAAATAGTTACATTAGTGCAATTTGAATGAAAATATATAAAAGCAACAGCAAATTAGCCCGAGTAAAGGGCGAAATATGCTTATGAATGCCTAATAAGACCACGGTAAACTCCAGAAATTTTAAATGAAATGTCGTTATCTACTATGATGGGTTTGTATTTTGAATTAGCAGAATGAAGCTCAATATGACTTTTTTTCTTATAATAGCGCTTAATTGTGGCTTCAGATTCAATCTCTGCAACAACAATATCTCCATTCTGAGCATCCTGCTGTTCTTTGATAATAACGTAGTCGCCATCTAAGATTCCTTCGTCAATCATGGAATCGCCTGATACTTGAAGGGCAAAATAGGGGCCTGAGCCTTTTAACATAGACAGAGGAACCTCAATTCTTTCCTCATACTTCCGATGTTCTAGTGGTTGTCCGGCTGCTACCTTCCCAAGAAGAGGAATGAGATTACCCTCTGAGTGGAGGGTAATCCCATGGCTAAGATAACGTTCTTTTGTGAGATAACCTTTTGAGATTAGCGCATCAACATAATGCTGGACCGTTGATTTTGCTGAATACCCAAAGTGTTTTGCAATTACGTCGTATGTTGGGGAAGTGCCGCTCTTCTGCTGATACTTTTTAATAAAATCTAAAATCCTCTTTTGATTTAAAGTGAGATTTTCCATTTTACTAACCTACATCCTTTCGTGTGTTAGAGCCAATGCTGCACTCTCCTTTCCGCGGGTTAGTCGCACTTAGAAGATGAGTGGGTTTGGAGTCTATTCATCTTCGAGTATCAACTTCGGGGCGAGAGCTACACTTGCTTTATCAAGACATCCCCTCTTTATTCGAGAGCTTTGTCTTGATCCCGTACATTCTTCGTACTCATTAATATATCGTACATTTCTCGTACTTCAAGAAAACTTTTTGAGAATGCTCAATTTTTTAAAATGAGTGTTTAAGTGCTTGAAATTATTAACGGTGCATACTGGCCAAAAGTAGAGTTTAGACATTTTTTACTCAGTAGAGCCTTCTTTGGAAAGGCAATAGATTAGAGAAAATATACCATAAATTTAAGAAATATCTAGACTTAGATAAACTTATAAACATACGAAATACTTGGGTATTTTTGATTTGAAGATAACTTATAGAAATAATGCCTATATATTTCTTTTATAGGTATAAAAGTAATACTCTTTGGAAACGGAAATTGTGGGCATTCTTTGACAGATCTGGCGTCGATAGCCGATACCCGTCACTTCGATAAAAAGTGAGGGTAACGTGAAGGGTAAATTTTTAGCATCAATAGTATGCATTTCTATTTTGGGGACATATTTACAGGCAAGAGCAAATCTTTGTAATGATTATTTTGGGGTCAAGTCTGTAGAAACAACGGTGAAAACAGAAGAAAGAGTTCGCGAAACTGCGCAGCCTGACTCTTCTGCAGAAAAAATTTCGCCTACAATCAAACAATACACACTGGAAAGTTTTTTTGAAACAGACCCAGGCCGCAATATTGCAATCTCACATCCAGCTACGCTTGTTTCTGCCGCACAGAAATATGCAATGATTATAAATGTTGGTGCCAAAAAACGAACAAGAGATCCTGTTTACAAGATCAAGCCACTCACAGTGTATGATGTATTTGCGGGGAACGTAGATGGAACTGGTGGAAAGCTCATTGTTGGCCAAGAAGAGGCTATCCATGAGGTAGTAAACTATATTTACTCACAAGCTTCAGGATCAAGAGAAGGTAAAATTCCGATCTTAATCGGCCCGCACGGAACAGGTAAAACAGAAGCACTTATGATTCTGGATGCTCTTGCGCAGTATTATCAATCAAAAGATGCGCGCTTTGCAGAGTACACATTTGAATGGAAGGATATCGAAAAAATTCCTTCGCTAGCGCCACTTCTACCATCACGTGGTGGAGAAAATGTTTTTACTGCTCTTAGAGATGAGCTTGGAGATTCCCCTTTTGTTCTTTTAAGACAAGATATGCAAGAACAGGTGCTTTCTCAGGTCTCCCCACAAATCGAATCACAAATTGGATTTAAGCTAAGAGTCCAAAGAGATCCTGCAAGTCCAAAAACAGCGGAGATGTTACAAAAAGTATTTGAGCACTATGTTCCAGAAATACGTGAAGGGCTCATTACTGTAGATGATATCTCTCGCAATCAGTATTTGGATATCTTAAGTAAGCATATTCGTGTTGTTAAAAAAGTACCTACCAGAAGCATGGCTTCAAATATTATTAGAGCAGTACCAGAAAATCCAAATTACTCATTATTGTTTGCTGCTCAAGATTTACGTAAAAGACTTTTTTATCCGGAAGACAGTGCTTTGATGTATAACTTTACAGGTAAGGTATTGAGACACCACAGAGGCTCGCTATCTCTGGATGAGTTTTTTAGAAATGATCCGGCACTTATTAATCTCTTCTTAGAATTATTCCAAAATGGAATTATGGAAACAGATACTGGGCCAGCTGTGAAGATGGATGCCATCACGGTTCTTACATCGAATAATGAAAGCGTTGCTAAAGCTAAAGATGATGGAGCAGTCCTTGCGATTCTAGATCGTATGATCAAGATTCCGATGAGATGGGACGTTCACCCGCATCGGATTTCCAAAATCTCACTACTATTAGTTGATGCTAAAAACTTTAAAATGAGAAAGCTTCCAACAGGAGAAGAGTCTTCTTCTGAGAATTTTACATGGAAGCCTGTTTATGAAACTCTTCCTGATGGAACTCAAGTGAACAGACTTAATGAGCTTTATCCTATACAAAATGCTGAAGGGAATCTTGTTGGAGCAGCTGGGCGCTATGCAGTTTCTTATAGATTAGGTGGTCGTGATGTACTGATCGCACCGCATACTCTAGAGATGCTAGGCACGATTGTATCTGCAACACGACTTGTGACAGATGCAAGTAAGATGAAAGATTACTGGTCTGAGCTCAATGTTGTGAGTGAGGGATCTCATTTCTTTACCAGCGTTAAATACAGAATGGATATTATCTTAGGTAAAACAAAACCAGAAGATGCTGTTCTAAAGGATCTTACAAAGATGCATGATCTTGTTGAAGAAGGGCGCGAAGGTATTTCTGCTCGAGATACTAAGAGATGGTTAGAAAAAGCCATGGCTTTAGCTGTTGAAAGAGGAAATGGAGTTTTAACTCCATACATCCTAGATATGGCATTTAAGGAGCTTATGGATAAAAATGAAATGACTATCCCTCCAGGAAAAAGAGCAGAATGGCTAAAAAGATATCAAATTATTAAGCAAGAATTCATTCTACCAGCATTATATGCGGATATCAGAAATATCATCTCTGGAGACGGAGAGAGTGCTAACAGAATGTATGACGTTGTGGAAAAAGAGCTTGTTGCTTTATCTACAAACGAGGCAGCTAGGGAATTTATCCCAGATGATGCTTCTGAGCCACAGCCAATTAATCGCAGCCGTCTTGAGAAAATAAAAGCTCACTATAAAAAGTTATATGGACGCGAATTTCAAACTGGATTTCTTCTGAGACACCTTGCTGGTGTACAAGGTTCTGGCAAAAAAGTTCGTGATAATGAGCTTCTCAATGCTATCCAATCATTTATTACAGAGCAGGAGTTAGATTTGACTGTGAATGTTCAAAAGATTGGTCAGTACTACAGAGGTGAAACAAACGATCCAAAAGTTGAAAGAATGGCACAAGATGCAGAGTCTCGCTTTGCAAGATACGGCTATGACAGAGCCTCTTTCATAGAAGCCGTTAGCTATTTTGATCGTATTCGTACAGAAAAAGAAGCTAACGACGCAAACCCAAATAGATAATTTAAGCGAAGGGATTTTCCTTGAAGCAATTTATCGCTCTATTTTTTGTAGTAATACTTTTGGGTTTCTCGGCCTACGGACAGACTTCACATATCATTAAGAGTCTGTCCACAGGTCAGGATATCTATGAGGTTGTTTACGGTAAAAAATCATCTAAAGACCTTAAGCACGGGATTTATGGTATTAATCCAAAAACAGGCGAAGTGTACCCAATCATTTTAGGTGATGTATTGGGTGCAAACAGGGGCTTTAACGGTATTTACACGCAAGTACCAGATGGGATTAGAAATTCGCCATCGCCAGTTGTGAGTATTGTAGACGGTAGAGTTGTTATCTTAAATCGAAATTCCAAGGAAGAGAGCCGAGAGAGTTATATTGTATTAGGCTCAGTAGAGAATCCTGTAGTTGATATTCTACAAGGACGAGCAGTTAAGATGTCACCTATCACTTCAAGAGATAGTGTATCTATGTATTTAGGTGATGCTTACCAAGCCAGTAGCGGTAAAGTTGCTTTTAATTTGTTTATATCTGTAGATCAAAAAAATAGTTTGGGAACAGGCTACACGTTTGTCGTACCTCTTTTTCAAAGTGAAGCTGAATCTGACTCCATAAAAATCATGCGAAATAAGCCTGTGCTGGTGTCCTATGACTTTTACTCTGAAACCGATTTAAGATCTCTTTCTTTGCAAGACTCGTATGTTTTGTCTCCTATCTTAGCTGAAAATCTAAAGTCACGTTTGGAGTCTGAGGGAAGGCACGAAATTACGGAGGGTTGGATACAGATACTAGAGGACTTTCTGGCAGGAAGAAAAAATACGCAAAAAGGATTTGCTCTTCCACAATACAATTTACAAGATGGTAAAGTTTCTATTTCTGACAGAGTGGTGTCACAGATTGTAGCAAACAATGGAACAACATTTATTCAAGCTTACGATCCTTTAAAGGATGAATGGCAGGTTCTCAATCTTGATTCTAATAGGACTCAACCGCGTCGATTTTTTCCTACAGGAATTTATGTTCCTGAGGCTGACCTGAAATTATACACACCACTGTTAGCTAAGGTCAGAAGAGGGGAAGAAGGTAAAGGGTATCGTGTTGTACAAAGTGCAGTCACCCCAGATGATATTTTTATAGCAACAGACACAACGCCTATATTTTTACTAAATATCAAGAACGCACATAATCAGGTTTTTCAAAAACTACCAGTGTTGATAGAGGGCAATCTTGAGATCAGTGATGCCGAAAAGTTTTCTTTCGTAAGAAAAGAGCTAACATATCAAGGTGCGACCTTTCATTTTATTTTTATATCTTACATAACAAAGAAGAATGTAGAAAAAACTCAGGTCATCTACATTCGACAAACAGGATCTGCTCTCACACATGAGAAGACATTTGATTTAATGGGCGGATTCATGACCGAAAAAGAACTGGCCCACAGAATATATTTAAACTCAAAAGGACAGTTGCTATTTGATAATGTTAATAAAATTCATGGAGCAGAGGAGTATGAGGCTGCTCACATAAAAAGAAGACTAGCTCCACATTTAAACTTGAACCAAGCTATCGATAGATCTCAGCCAGCGCAGGTGTATGTCCATGAAAAAAGAGAAGAAATAATTATTCCAAGCGTATTGTACTTTCGTGAGTATAGTAAAGAGGGTGCAAGTGGAGGCACGCACACGGGTTTTTATACGCATGGAAATTCAAGTCAATTTATACCTGGTGAGATTATATTTAAAACTCAAAAAGATGGTTTAAACAGTTACATAATGGATGAAGCAAAACTTCACTTTGAAACTGCAGAAAATAAATCAATGCCATCCACAAAAGTTTCGGTGTTTCCATACGCTCCGGCAGACGACAAAGGTTTTTCTATAGGTGTGGTTGTAAGCGCAGGCTATGGAGACAACCCAATTGTTCGAATTCAAACAAAAAGGATTGGCTCTGATAAGTCTGAGTTAATTGGTTTGCAGGTTATTCAAGAAAAAAGAAAAAAAGAACGAAACTTTGTGGTCTTGGTCTTTTTAAAGGGTAAAGATGGCACTACAAATAGAATGTATTCACTTCATTATAGTTTGGGTGTAGAAGGGCTTGGTTCATCCACGGGAGAAACCAAATTTTCAATTCATGAAAACCTAGTACGAGGATTTGAGGTTGCTCAAATATCTGAACGAGATTTGAAAGAACGAATTAAAATTGATGTGAATGGGAATCTTTATTGGGCCGTGGACGCATCAAAGAGTAAGTCGGATAAAGGATATATTATAGCTTCATTCTCAGAAGAGAAGCAGTTTATGCCCAATCGCGACCGAGATGTACAAATCCGTCATGATGAATCTGTGTTCTCTAATGAAAAAAAGGATTACACATTTGGAGGTAGATGGTTGATATCATCAAAGACAGGCCTTTTCACGAGAGAGCCGTCGATAGAAAAAATTCTTGAGCAAACAAAAGCGCTAATCAAAAAGGGCGACATTGCTCCACACCTCATATTTGCAGGATTACCACAGTTTTTGGATAGTTCTGCGGATGCTTCATCAAAGAGTTCAAAGCCGAAGAGACAGGTGATTTTGGTTGAAGAGCCATTGAAAGAAGAGTTTGTAAGAGCCTTTTATCATTACTTAATGGAAAGTGACTCTGAGTTTACGCTTGATTCGAGCCGTGCTCGGAACTTTGATTTTTATTTAATGGACGAAACAAGCTCTGCAAGTGAAATAAGAGCTGAGTTCAAAAAAATTAGAGAAAGAAGTGCATCAAGAACAGCGCTTCTTGTTTCTGATCTAGGAAAAATCTTACAATCTGGTGAGATTTTAGAAGATAAGTCCCATTCCTTAGAAGCAGGAAGAGAGAGTGATGAGCAAAGGCTTGATGAAGTTCGAGCGCTTGAGGATGCTTCCGCAAAGCAAGAGGCTCAGAGATTAAGTCGGTTATTGTTGTTGGCAACAGATGGTCAAGCTTACTCACTTAAAGATTTTAGAGATAACAAGGATACATTTAGAGCGTCTGTACCCATGTTTATTTTTGCAACTCCTAAAGAATGGCAAACAGCCCAACAGATTTACAAATCTGAATTCGAAGTTGGTTTAGGAGCCCAGTTTGAAGTAAATCATCATTTTTATACTTCCCCGTGGACTGTTTGGAGGCCTGGAACCAAAAAAACAAGTCCCGTTGTTAAAGAAATGGCAGAAAACCCAATCTCAATTGAAGAGCAAAAGATTTTTCCATCGCTTGATCAATTGCTCATACAGGCAGCGCGTGGCATTCATAAGGGCAAGCAAATTATTCTTGTTGTACCGGAAGGTATCAAGCCACTTGTAGATAAATTAATATTAAGTCGTTGGGCTTCTTCAAATAAAGAAGTAGCAGGCCTTTGGAATTACTCAAACCAAGATTTATCCTTGTTCAAAATATCTGGCAACAGAGATGCAAATACACAATCAATGGTTTTGAGTACATTGGAGGCGATGTCTTCCGTAGGGAAAATAAACAATGTTGTTCTATATGCAGATATGGATGCCATTTTAAAAATTCAAAGACCTACGGTATCAGATGTTTCAACAGCGTACTTATTAGAAGATCCGAACGGAAAGACCAAAGAAGCAGGTGGATTGTATTCTGGAGAGAAGAAAGTTCAAGCGGGACAAAATCGAGGTGTGATAGAGCCACATATGGCTTGGTTGCTAGCCTCTGAGGGAAATCGTATTCCAATTTCAAACGCCAAGGATTGGGACTTAAAGAGACAATACGAGGGACGATACGCTACTATTATTTTAGCTACAGAAGCAGAGCTTACGCAGTTAGAGACTGAAATGACTTTTGAATCAAAGTTTTTTGATTTCAAAAGACACTATGAAATGGTTAAATTTGATCCACCAACAGATAAACTTAAATTTGATTTATTGGCATCTCTGTTGAATCGAAGTGAAATTCGCAGCTTAGAATATGAATTTTCTGTCCCTGGCACTACCAGTGAAGAGGCAAAGCGCCAACTTCTAGCTCATATAATAAATAGAACAAATCAAATTGCAGAGACAAAAGGTAAGGAGCTTACAGCAGCATTTATTCGTGTTTTCTCTGAGTTCAGACGTGTTTTAATGGAAGATGTTGAGCTAAGAAGAACCCGTATTATTACAAAAAACTATGTTGATCGTTTTTTCTCAAAAGTTTTTCCAATGCCTTTGAATCCTGATATTTTGGCAGAGCAAGATCCACTTAAGCGCTTAACAAGAACAGAAAGAATAGTGAGAGAGTGGAGAGAGTCAGGCTATGAGGGGTCCAATGATCTAAAAACACGGGTCATACAAACTGTTTTAGGTCAAACAAGGCCAACAGATACTGGAAAACCAATTCCTAGCTCCATTATTTTATTTGGCGGCACATCTTCAGGTAAGACATTTTTGGCTGAATCATTATTTAAACTACTGAACATTAAAACTTATGATTTTACAAAGAGCAGTAACGAAGATGCAGAGGCAATCATAATCCGCGTCAGCAACATCGTACAAAATGATGCAGAGGCAACTGGTAGCAAGATGACAGTTGAGCAAGTTATTGAGCACATAGAGAACCTGCTGGCCCAGCCTAAGGGATATCGTTCTTGGATTCTCTTTGATGATATTCACAAAGCAGGTAGTGCAGAAATTTATCAAACACTTATGACATTTATTCAGGGGTTATTTGATTCTGATAACGGAATGATTCGTGTTAGAAAACGACAGGGCGACCAAGTGGTTGAAACACGTGATATTCCTGTTCAAAACTTAAATGTACTTCTCACTCTTAATCCTGAGTCTGATAAGGATGTTATTAAAAGATTTGCAGAAAGTGAAAAAGACTTAAAAGGTCAAGTTCTCGCGGCATTATCAAAGCATAACGTAAAGATTGAAACATCATTCTTGGCAAGATGGGCAGATATTATCAATCTAGATGCTTTTCCAAGATCTGCTAAGGTTCCTGCGCTTGTGAGTCGAGTTAGAGAGCAATCTCAACAACTTTCACATATAGTACTTGCTGAGAGAGATGCTATTAATAAAATAGTGGATGCTTATCCAAAAGCAAACGCAAGGGAGTTTTTATCTCCTGCAGCTACGGCTATGACAACAGTTCCTGTTTTGGCGCGCCCGGCGAATCTTTATATCGTTACACCAAACGATGCAACGCCTTCAGCAACAACTGAACAGAGAGTTGATTCTTTTGGATTGAGTAAAGTTGTAAGAGAATTAACAAATATCACAGCAGTTACAAGAGATGATTTGGGATCTCAGCTGAAACTAATCTCATTTATTTCTAATAACTTTAGAACTAATCTGTTTAATCATATTGTTTTAGAGGCAGAAGGACACCCCATACTGAATCTTGATGTGGCAGGGTTTGGAAGCTTAATTCGTAAAAATTTTGTATTTGCAATGGCTACTCACACAATTGAGCAGACCAGAATGCCTACTTCTGAGATTACAATAAGACGAGATGAAATGCCTCATCTATCTAAAGTTCAATATGAGGAATTATATCAACTACAAAAATCACAGCCAGGAACTGATTTTTTCCCTTTCAAATTTTCTGTTCGTGAGGTGAGTTTAAATTTTGATCCAAGTTCTTTTTTGGGTAAAGGGACAACAAGCCAAGAGAAATCTCAGAATGATGTGATGTCTGACTATACTTTGAAAGTAGAAAGTATACTAAACAGAGCATTGAGATTGTTTATGCGTCTACACCCAGATACTGATTTAAAAATGGTAGGCGTATGGTCTGAAGCTGATATGCGCGCTTGGTTTGATTCTTTATCAAATAATGATCCAACAAAGGAGCTTAAGCTTCTTTCACAAGAACTCATTGCTTTATTTAAAGATTTTCAAATTGAAATGCTAGATCCAAATTTAGTTAAGTCGCTTCCTGTGAGGGATGCACTCAACCATCACGACTTAAGTAAGCTATACTCATACGTCATAGATAAGGCTATCACACGTCTACCTTGGGGGCTTGCTTCTAAGTTTATTATGGATATTGCTGATATATCTCGTGACATAGGATTGGGACAGAAGCCTGCATTTATCAATTACACATTTAAAAACACGGTCTCTTTGTTTGCAATTTCAACTGTTGATGTATTGACAGATTTGAGGCTAGAGATGCAGGCAAATGCAGAAAATTCTCGAATTATTTCTACGCGACCTCTTGAGTTTTCAATGGAGAGATATCTAAGAACTCCTGAAAGCACAACATGTCAGGTGTACTTTAGGTAGGGTGACTTATGACAAAGATGATAGTTTTTTTAATATTATTTGCATGTGCATTTCAGATTCAGGCAAGCACTTGCGGTTCTTACTTTTCTTCCAAAAAAGAGTTAGAAGATAAAGCTTACATTAAAGAGCTATTCAGAATTATTCCAAGCGGAAGAGATTCAGATGTAATTCCAATTTATCAAGAGTTTGTTGAGAAGTTATATGAAAAGGGCGGAGTGCTTGATAAGTTAGGTATTCCAAAGAATCCACAAATTGTGGAGTTTATGAAGGGACAAGATCTTAATGCAGTTGCAAAAGCAGGAACAGGTGGATTTCCTGTATCTCATTACCTCGATGGAGCTGAAATAGTAAAAGCATATAATGATATGCGAAGTTTAATTTTTGAAGTTGTTTACCCAGGGCCAGATGCTCAACATGCTTTTTATAGAGATGACAATCCTGTTCAAGCACAGCTTTCAATTATTTTGCACGTTATTGGGCATAACCATTTTGCAGGAAAGTCCTTATTTAAAGGATATAGAGTTGATTTGGGTCCAAGAGTTTCAAAGCAACTCGATGCGCTTGTGAATAGGCTCTATGAAACAGAGAATAAAGATGAAGTTCAAAGATGGTATTTATTTTTAAAATCCTTACTTCCTTATCAAGATTTTTATACTGGTAACTATCAATACGTTTCTCAGTTTGAGCCTAGAACTCCTCATCAAACTTATCCAGATTACACGCGACGTGTACAGCTAGGACAAAACTTACAAGAGAGACATCCTCTTGCTGCAACTGAAAATGTTCTTCAGGCGGTAGCGGCTAACATTCCTCCACATGCGCCTGCATGGAAAAAACAGATGGCAGAGATGATGGTCAAGCTGG